>NZ_JBEMBC010000046.1:0-21869 GCF_040274425.1 Carnobacterium sp. | reverse complement strand
CGACTTTAGCAGATGGTAACCGTAAATATATTAAAGGTTTACAAGATCAAGACAATTTAACGTTTGCTTCTGTATATCGTAAATCTATTTTTAATACTTTAAAAGCTGCTGAAAAAACAGATACTGTTTATGATTGGAAAATTTCTTACCCAGATGGCACATCATTCACATTCACTGGTAGCTTCTCACTCATCTTTAGTGGAGCTGAAATCAATGGAGCATTAGCATTTTCAATTGTAGTCGTAGTTTCTAAAGGTCCAGATTTTGTACCGTCACCAACAGCTTAATCAAATTAAAACAGAAAAAACACTATGAAGGCTAGTTAAATCTAGTCTTCTTTATTTTTATATAAAAATTGGAGGAAATTATAATGGCTACTTTATTGAAAACAAAGAAAGTTTATTTTGGTGGGAAAGAACTCGTTTTACGATTAGACGGTAAGACAATTGTTCAAATTGAAAATAAATTAAACAAGAACTTATTAGGATTATTTGTTGATAACGGAAAGATGACGTTCCCTAAAACTGGTGAAATGCTATTAATTTTACAAGCTGCTAATACTACACATGGCATAAAAGAATCAGACATGTTTGAGTTGCTAGATATTTATTTAGAGGATGGTAATAGTACTACTGATTTGATGACTACTATCCAAGAATTATTGGAAGAATCTGGTTTTTTCGGAAAGGAAAAGACGGAAGAAGAGAACAAAGATGGGGGATTAGTTCTTCTGGAAGAAGTAGAGGAAATGGAAGAGACAAGCACTCTCCTGGACTAAAAACTTACGATAGAGCTACTGATTTATTAAATGAAATGGAACCTAAAGCAATTGACTTTGGTATCCCAGCTACTGAATTTTGGGTGATGACATTCGGTGAAATAATGTCTCAAATAGAATCTAATCAGCGTAAACGTGAGATTGAATTGAAAGAAAAAGCAATGTTTGATTATAAATCAGCTCAATTGAATATGTATGCCTTTAATGATCCTAGTAAAATGCCTACTGCAGAAAAGCATTATCCGTTTTTAGTAGATAAAGAAATAAAAAAAATCGAACAACCTGAACCAGATTTAGAAGATTGGCAGTCTGATAAGTCTTTAATGATGCAACAAGCAATGCAGATAAAGGCTACTAGGGAGCGTAGAAAGAGAATAGGAGGTGATTAGATGGATTTAGAGACACTGCAAGTTGTTCTTGAGATGAATGTCGAAAAGGTTCAAGCTAGCATTGATAAAATATTACCGTCAATTAATAACATGATGGCTAAGATTGAGCGTGTAACTGGTAAGTCAATGGACCAAACTGAAAAGAAAATGGACATTGATAAAGGTACAGCCAATGTAGAAAAACAATTAGAACAAATGAACAAGATTGTTGAAAAGCAATTGGCTTCAACAGAAAAACTTGTTGAACGAATGAGCACTAATACGGGTAAAAATTTGTCTAAAGGATTTGCAAAAGGCAGAACTCAAGTGAACAAAGATGTGGATGCCCTTGTTAAAGATATCAACGCAAAAATGATGCAAGCCAAATCTCAACAAGAAAAACTAGCTTTTCTTAAAACGCAAAGACAAACAGCATCCAGTATTGGAGATACAAGTGGTGTTATTCGATTTGATGAGCAAATAGCGAATGCACAAGCCGCAATGACACGTTACCAAACGTCTGCAGAGAATTTAGCACGTAGTATGAGGCAAGAGTTCATTTCACTACCTAAGTCTTTAGAAGGTATCTCTACAGCAATGAATAAGAATGAAGCTCAAATAGAGAGTATGCGTTCAAAAATTAAAAATCTGCAGGTTACTTACAATGATCAATTAAAACCAAAAGGAAGTTTTAGCGAAGGATTCAAAGGCGGAGATGAGACAAAATCATCTACTAAAACTGCATCGTTGATTGAAAAGCAAACAATAGCAATGAATAAACTCATTGCACAAAATGATGGACTTCAACAAGCTTATGCTAAAACTCAGGACCGTGCAAAAGCATTGAGTCCTATAATAAGCAAATTGAATACCAATTTAGTGGACACTAACGGTTATACAGCCACAAAAGAAAATGTAAAAGATATAGGGACTAATTTTAAATCAAGTGGTGGAAAACTAGCAAAATTCAGTAGTTTATTTAGTGGTTTAGGAAACAGGATGAACAAGAGTGGTCCTAAAATGAATAAGCCTATGAATTCGATTAATAAAACTCTCTCATCTTTTGTTAGACGACTATTAATTGCTGGTTTAGCTTATAAAGCTTTTGCTGGAATGGCTTCTTATATGGGTAAAGCAGTCTTGTCAAATGAACAGTTCTCAAAATCACTTAACGAAGTGAAAGTTAATCTAGCCACTGCCTTCTTTCCGATTTATCAAGCTATTATGCCGGCTTTAAATGCTTTGATTGCTTGGTTAGCTAAAGCAACAGCTTATATGGCTTCTTTTATTGCAACTTTATTTGGTACTACTTATAGTGCTGCTAAAAAAGGTGCAAATGCATTAAATGAAAACATAGCTGCTATGAGTGATACAGGTTCAAATGCAGATAAAGCAAAAGAAAAAGTAAAGAAATTCCAAAATGTATTAGCCGGATTTGATGAAATCAACACACTTGATTTTAAAACAGACGCAGACGATGAAAGTTTAACTGGTAAAGGTCCAGCAAACGGCATTAATTTTGGGATAGCTGATCCTGGTATACCTACTTGGGTTAATACTTTTGCTGATCGATTTAAATCGATTCTAAAAGATTTATTTGCCCCAATTAAAGCAGCTTGGGATAAACATGGCCAAAAGGTTATGGGTGCCTGGAAATATGCTTTAAGTGAAGTAGGAGGATTGCTTTCTTCTATTGGAAAAAGCTTTATGGAAGTTTGGACTAATGGAACTGGAGAAAGATTTGTTGGTAATTTATTGATTCTATTAGCAGATGTATTAAAAATAATTGGAGACATAGCAAAAGCATTTAAAGATGCTTGGAACGATGATAAACGTGGTACTAAGCTGATTCAATCCATATTCAATGTATGGAATAGCGTACTTGAATTATTACATGAGATAGCAAGCTCATTTAGAAAAGCTTGGAATAATGGTAACGGAGAACGTATTGCTTCTAATATATTAGAAATTTATACAAACATTTTTAATGCGATTGGAAATATAGCAGATGGACTGAAAGAAGCTTGGCTTGAAAATGATAATGGCTACCGGATATTTGACAATATTTTAGGTGTTGTCGGAGATTTACTAGAGGATATCAAACAGATGTCAAAAGCTACTGAAGAATGGGCTGATAAATTAGATTTCACACCATTACTAACTTCGATAGCTGGATTGTTTAGTAATGTCAGACCAATAATTAGTACTATTGGTGATGCATTGAGTTGGTTATATGAAAAAATACTCCTTCCAATAGCTAAATGGGCTATAGAAAACGCATTACCAGTGGCAGTAGATGCTATATCTGAAGCATTTAGACTTTTAGGTAACGTTATTGAAAAAGCGAAACCCATTCTTTCTTGGTTATGGGAAAATCTATTAAAACCAATGGGAGAATTTGCAGGGAAACGTTTAGTTAGTGAACTAGAATCTATTAGAGATGCATTTAAATTTCTTGCTGATGCAGTAGAGGACCCTAAAAAAGCTTTCTCAGATTTATCAGACAAGTCCAAAGAAAAGTTCACGGATTTAAAAGAGAAGTCTGGTGAAATTTGGGGAAAAATTGCTGAATACATTACTGGTGGATCAAAAGAAGCCAAAGACAATGTGAAATTGAACTTTGATGAAATATCTGTAAAAAGTTTCAGTGTTTTTTCTGGCGTAGGTGAGTTAGCTTCTAAAATTTTCCCTAAATTGAGTAAGACAATTTCTGATAATGTTGGAGCTGCTAAAAATGCAGTATCAACAAAATTTAGTGAAATGTACACAGCTACCAGTAATTGGTTTGGAAAAGTAGGAGCCAAAACGAAAGAAATATTTGATGCTGTAAGTTCTAAAGTTTCAGAAAAAGCTAAATCGGCCTATGATGCTGCTTCCTCAAAATGGAAAGAATTATCTTCAAACACATCTACAAAATGGGAAGAAATACGATCAGCAACTAGTACAAAATGGTCTGAAACGAAAGATGCAATTTCTATTAAAGCTTCAGAAGCAAAGAATAATGCTGTCAGTGCCTGGTCTATAATGAAATCTAAAACAGGTGAATACATGGATGGCATTAAAGAAAATTCACGAAAAGGTTTTGATCAAGTCGTTTCATGGGCCACTGGCTTAGGCGGTAAAATAGCTGAAGGTTTAAGAAAAGGAATAGATGGCGTTAAGAAAGCAGCAAAAGAAATGTCACAAGGTCTAGTAAACGTACTTGGAAAAGGTGTTAATGGAACGATTAAAGGGGTCAATTGGGTACTAAGCAAGGTTGGTTCTGATAAAAAATTAGCTGAATGGAAGGTACCAGAATATGCTAAAGGAACAAACCGACATCCTGGTGGTCCAGCGTTAGTTAATGACGCAAGTGGGTCAGTATATCAGGAAGCCTACGAATTACCAGATGGTACAAGAGGTTTATTCCCTAAGATTCGTAATATGATGGTTGATATGCCTGCTAATACGAAAGTCCTAACTGCCGCTAGAACAGCTAAAGAACAAATACCGCACTACAAAAATGGTGTTGGAGATTGGATTAGTGAAAAATGGAATGGTGCTAAAGAAATGGCTGGAGATGTATGGGACTATGTCAAAAAACCAGAAGAACTCGTTAAAAATGCTATTTCTAAATTTACAAATTTGAGTAAAGCAAAAGACCCTGGTGTATCTATTGCAAAAGGTGCTATCGCTACTGCTTCATCTGGAGCTATCCAAATGGTAAAAGATGCTTTTGCTTTTGATAACGGTACAGGTGGCGTAAACTTCAAAGGTTTAACAAAGACTTCTGATTTTGGTTATCGTATTCATCCAATTACTGGCGTACGTAAACTTCATGCTGGTGTCGATTATGGTGGAGGACAAGGTATTGGACACCCGATTCATGCACAAAAAAGTGGTAAAGTAACGGCTGCTGGTCCTAGTGGAAATGGTTTTGGAACGATGGTTAAAGCTTCTAAAGGCGTTTACGATTATATTTATGCTCATTTATCAAAAGCGTTAGTTGATAAAGGAGACAATATCAAAGCAGGTCAAAAGATTGGTTTAATGGGTAGCACAGGAGCAAGTACTGGTCCTCATGTCCATTATGAAGTTCGCAAAGACGGGAAACCCATTAATCCTTTATCTGGTACTGGTGGTGAATCAAATAGCCCACAAGGAAGCGGAGTAGCCAGATGGACCTCTACAATCAAACGTGCTTTATCAATGAATGGATTACCATCAACGGCATTGTATACAAATGCATGGCTTAAACAAGTACAATCAGAATCTGGTGGGAATGAAAAAGCTATCCAGGGGAACATTGGAGACATAAATAATAAAACTGGTGACTTGGCTAAAGGTTTGTTACAAACTATTTCAGCAACATTCAATGCCTATAAACACAAAGGGCATAACAATATTTTCAATGGTTATGATAACTCTTTAGCAGCAATTAACTATGCTAAGAGCCGTTATGGAGCCAAGAAAATGTTGAGTGTTATTGGACATGGCCATGGTTATGAAAATGGTGGTTTAATATCGGAGGAGCAAATGATTAGAGTCGGTGAAGGAAATAATGATGAAATGGTCATTCCTTTAACCAAACCAAGTCGCGCGCTTGAACTTATAGGTCAGTCACTTGACTATTTGGGTATGGACTTTGGAGATTTAACAATGCCAACTGCCTTACAACCTTCTTATGAATCATTTGCATTTGAAGGTGGAACATTTGATGGGTCAGGAAGTAGTGATCAATTTGAAAGTATGGCTGACTCAATGGGTAATGCTGTTAAGAAAGCTTTCACGATGGTCATGGGCGAGAAACAAAGTTCAACTAATGACAGTGGACCAATCGAAGTAACGATGGTCGTTGATTCAGATACATTTGGAAGAATAGCTATAAAGAGTATCAATAAACAAACAAAGAAAACCGGTAAACCGCAAATTATTATGTAGAGAGGGGGTATTTTTTTGGCTGGCTCATTAGCAATAAATGGTGTTACTGTAAAACAACCTAAATCATTCAATTTTGGTGTGATGGATCTAGATGGAGAATCAACTCGTAATGCAAAAGGGAAAATGACAAGAGACATTATTCGTACTGGCATTCGTAAAATGGAATTAGAATGGGGTTCGCTTAGCGATGGAGAAATATCCTCAATTCTACAAGCGGTCAATGCTTCGTTCTTTTCTGTAACTTATCCAGATGCTATGTCAGGTGGTCAAAGGACAGGAACATTTTATGTAGGAGACAGATCTGCTCCTTCTTATTCCTGGAATGACAAATATAAATCAATGAAGTGGGAAGGTTTATCCATGAATTTCATTGAACAGTAGGAGGTGATGTTATGTGTTAACAGTAAGTAATGAATTAAAGAATGCGTTTATGAAGCTTGAAAGAACCATTTATGTAAGAATAAAAATTGGGAATCGAACATTTGATAATGACAATGTTGTTTCTGTTGAATATGATTCCGGAAGTTTGTCCGGCGAAGTTTTTGCTATTGGTTCAACGTATTCAAATTCTATTAAAATAACGTTTAGTGAATTAGTAGAAGGTTTAAAAGAATTAGATGAAGTATCCTATGAAATTGGTATTAAATTATCTAGTGGTGCAATTGAATATGTTCCGATGGGTATTTTTATTATCAATGATGCAATAGGTATGGATAGAAATAATAACAAAACAACAATTGAGTGCATGGATAAAATGGTTATGATGGGTGGCACTTATGTGTCTTCATTAACTTATCCTGCAGCCATTCGTGAAGTAGCTTTAGAGGTAGCTAATAAAGCAGGTATTGCTGTTGATTCAACTTCTTTTGCACGATTAAGTGCTGATAAGATAGCTAAACCTGAAGGCTATACTTATCGTGAAGCGATTGGATTAATTGCTCAATTTGAAGCAGGATTTGCTACTTTTAATAGGTATGGAAAGTTAGAAATTAGAACTTTATCTGATCCAAACTTTGCAATACCGCCAGATAATTATTTTTCAAAAGGTCTCGTGAAAAACGAGGTCTTTTTTCGTTTAGGTGGAATTAGTTGTGTAACAGATTATAGTGATGCAACGATACAAAGCGGAAATACAACTGGTAATCAAGTAGTTTTAGAAAATAGAATAATGACTAAAATGTTACTGGATAAAATATATCAAAAGATACAAACAATAAATTATTATCCTTTTTCATTAAATTGGCAAGGTAATCCAGTTTTAGAAGCTGGTGATTGGGTTGTAGTAGAAGATTTGCAAGGAAATAAATTTAAAACACTTAACCTTAATTACTCGTTATCATTTAGTGGTGGATTAACTGCTAAGAGTAGCGCAGAAACAGCAACGCAATCCGATGTAACTTATGGGTACAAAAGTCAGTTACAACAAAAAATAGAATGGATTTATGCGCAAATTGATGCTGCCGGTGGAAATCTAATATTTGAAGGTATAGATGAACCTTCAAATCCTAAAGAAGGTGATTTATGGTTCAAAATTATTGGACCAGATAAACAAATCCTTATTTTCAAGAAAAAGGCAGATGGAACTTTATTTTGGGAACCTCAGATTTCTACTGCAGATATCAACAAAGTAGCAGAAGAAGTTAATAAGATTATTGATCAAGCTGACAAAGACCGAACAAAAGCAGAGCAAGAAATAAATCAAGCCCTCACTGATGCAAAAAACTACACTGAAGTAAAGGCTCAGGAATTTAACAACCAATTACTCATTGTTAATCAAAACGTCCTTACGGCTACGAATTCGGCTAATGCTGCAGTACTAAAAGCAGATAAAGCAATTGAAGATGTTGGGTTTTTAAAACCGGACGTTGCAACAGCGAAAGCAAACGCGGTAACTGCAATTCAAGATGCTACTACTGCAACAAAAAATGCAACAACAGCTATTCAAAACGCTCAAACTGCTTTAAACTCAGTTGCAACATTATCGCAAGAAGTTGATGTATCAATTACAAACATTAATGGTGAATTGACAAGAAAAGTATCTCAAACAACTTTCAATACTTTGAGCGGAACCGTTGGAACTCATACAACTCAAATCAGTCAAACCCAAACAGCACTTTTAGCAAAAGCAGAAAGTTCATTAGTCAATACCATTAAAGGAACGGTAGATAGTCACACAACACAAATTAAGGTTGTTTCTGATGGCTTAGAGTTAAAGGCAGAAACTAGTCTGGTTAATACTGTAAAAGGTACAGTGGATAGCCATACCACACAAATTAACGCAAACTCACAGGCAATCACAGCGCGACTAACATCGGTTCAAATCGAAACGTTGTTGACGGGCAAACAATACGTTAATCAAACAACCTTAAATGCTACTTCTAATGGCTTAACAGCTCAAATTACGCAAGTAAGCAATGAATTAAGTAATCTTGAAATTGGCGGAAGAAATTACGCAAGAGGTTTTACAGCATTAATGTATACTACAAATGGTTCTTTTAATTCAGATGGATCAGTTACTCTAGTTAGTTCTACTGGTAATGGCATTGGTACAGGAGTAGTTCCTAAAATTGGAGCCTTTGTTAAATGTGATGGTGGAACATATACTATTTCGTATAAAACACAAAGTGGAACCTCGAGAAGAGTACTAATTTATGTTAAAGATTCTAGCGGGAATTCAGTAACTACTGGTGTAACAGGTTATACCTACCATAGCGGATACGGCGCTTGGTATAGTGATAGTTCTGTAAGTACTGGAAAAACATTTTTGATTCCATCTAATGTTGATTCTATTGCGGTAGGTTTTCAAGTTGCAGTACCTACAGGAGTTACCGATATTATATATTGGTCTAAATTAGAAAAGAGTTCAAAGGCTAGTGATTGGTCGCCGGCAATAGAGGACATGACCACACTTGAAAAAGTAGTAACCATTGAAGCAAACATACAAGGCATACAGACAACTGTTGCAAATAAGGCTGAACAATCGCAAGTAACTCAATTAGCCGGACAAATAAGCACAAAAGTAGAATCAGCTGCATACAATTCAAAAATGACACAACTAGATAGTGCTATTAATCTAAGAGTTGTTCAAAGTGATGTAACGGCTGCTATATTGGCGGATAGTAAGATTAAAGATACTAGAAACGACAATCAATTACCTTCTTGGTATTATGCGAATTATGGTAGACGGACTATAGAAGAGTTTAAGAATAGAACAGTAATGGGGGTTTCAGGTGGAGCAGTGTATGGCCAGTTAACCACTAAAGTATTATGGGACGATGCTTCAGGGGGTTCTATCACTCAAATATTTTCATCCGGCGATGGTGTTTTTCAAAGGGTTAGTACTTCATCTGCTGCATGGGGTGTTTGGGATAAAATTGCAGAAGCTGGTCAATTAATCAGCCAAATTAACCTTTCAACTGAAGGGATTCTACTACAAGGTAAAAGGATTCAATTAGATGGTGATGTCACTATGACAGCTGCTTTCGTAACCGACATTAAAACCAAGTCACTAGAAGCTGTTTACGCAGATATCGCTACCTTAAAAACTAGAGTGTTAACAGCAGATGTCATTACTTCCGCTATGATCAAATCTGATTTATCTTTGATTGATAAATTGTTTGCGACTGATGCAAATGTCCAACGGTTAACGGCTAAGACTGCTTTTATTAATTCTGTTAAAGCAATTGATATAGCAGCAGATCGAATTACTGCAGGAACGTTAAATGCTGCTAAAGTAAACATTGTTAACCTGGATGCAAGCAGAATTACTACAGGTGTTTTAAATGGTATTTCAATCACTTCATCATTTAACTATATTTATGAGGGAACTACTCGTAATGTAGGAACAACTACAATCCAAAATGGAGAATATAGTTCTTACGGAACGTTTACAAATAGTTTCGGAAGAACTTACATGTATATCAATCCAGATACGATTTATGCCGAAAATATAAAATCAGACAATACTGTAAGGTCAATGTACAAACTGAGTGGTAAAGGTTTAGAGGTAAATATATTAGGTGATACCGCTTCTTATACGCAAGACGGAATTTATTTTGAAGCCGGTGGACAAGCATCTGTCAAATACCACAAAGGCAATGCACGTATAGAAGTTGGATCTTATAACGGTGTTGGTCTAGGGACAAACGTAAATGGATCATACGAAAACAGATTAACTGTAGGTGGTGCAACTGGTGGTACAGTAGGCCCATTTGTTGATATTTACTCACCTTTAACAGTTCGTAGTGGCATGAATATGAATAGTACAGAACTAAAAAATGCTCTGACAATATCTGGAACAGAAAATATATTGTTTAGGAATTCAACGAACCGAATCGTACAAGGTACAGATGGTATTTTAAATATACTATCACCAGTACAAATAAGCTTAGGAAGTACGAACGGTACAACATCGAGTACCAGTCTTGTTATAACCGGTGGTACAGTTTCTTTAAACAAACCATTGCAACTTAATGGCAATCATTTAAACGGAGCAAGTAATATAAATGGAGCCACAAATATAAATGGAGCACAAAATATACTGTTTAATGGATCATCAAATAGAATTGTTCAGGGTACTGATGGATTCTTAAATATTTTATCTCCATTTCAATTAAGTTTGGGTTGGACGGATGGTAGTTCTACTTTCACAACGATGATTATTACAAGAAATCAGATTGTAGCTAAGAAAAATTTGAACATGGATGGTAACAGCATTTCGAACCAATCCGATAGACGATTGAAAAAAAATATAGTCAACTCTAATGAGAGTTCATTAGAGGCTATTAGTCGTTGGAGATTTGTTAATTATGAGTGGATAGATGTTGGCAAACCTAAAGGTGTTAAATTGGGTTTAATCGCTCAGGACACGCCAGAATTAACAATGTATGATGCCGAGAATGATATTTATAATATTGATTCAAGTAAACAAATAATGATGAATAGCCACGCAATTCAGCAGATAAATAAAAGGGTTACATCGATAGAAAATGTTACTAATGTTAGTAGTACACTTGCAAGTAGAGCCTTCTCAGAAATGCAACAATTAAAAAACAAAGTCACAGAATTAGAACTTAAAATTAAAAAATTGGAGAGTGTAGCATGAAAATAAAAAACAGTGAACTAAACTCAGTCATTACATTTTTAAATGGAATAAAACTAATTGGTGAAGCAAGTATTGGACGAACAAAATTAAAAGATGGATTATCTTTTTTAAACGAGGCATACGGTAAAAATCAAATGATAACTATTGATGAATTTGATGAATGGGCAGATGAGTCAAAAACATCATTCAAAACAACGAACGATAAACTAATGAAAGCAATTAATAAACTAAATAATAAAGAGGTAACCATAAACATTGATGATGTTTTATTTATAGATGAGTTGAAAAAGGCTTTACAGGATTACAAAGGTGAGTTAGAGGGTGAAAACGCTGATGCATACGCTATGTTGGTACTGTGTTTTAAAGGAAATGAAGATAAAAAAGAGGAGGTAAAATAATATGAACGGAATCGTGGGAAATCAAATCAAATATATTTTAGTCCAAACAAATACAGCAGAGGGTAGTACCTCACCACAAGAAGCCATGTTTTATAACGAGTATAACAATACGCTAACTGCTTCGGGTGATATTAACTCAGCTACTAAATTCAAAGAAGAAGACTTGGATAAAGTGCAGTCAATAGCTAGTCTTCAAACTCAATTAGCTGCATTGTTTGGTAAATCTATTAAGTATGAAGTTATTAAAGAAACGATTGAGCGATCTGTAGTTGAATAGTAATGTATACATTGATTATTTAAATAATTATTGTTATATTTAAAGGATAACTATAAAGAAAAGAGATGAAATGAATGATTTTATATGGTTTTAAAGTAGGCTCAGATGAAGAAAATGTAATAAAAAAGGTGATAGTAGAAATCACTGAAGATGGTAAATCATTAAGAGAAGTGACTGTAGATATCGACAAGGAATATAAAGTTTCTCCTTATAAAGAAATAAAAATGAAGCACCGAGACAAAATCGGAGTTGTCAGATCATTTAAAAAGAATGAAGATAAGGGAGAGTTGAAAGCTCACCTTCAATTTTCAGATAACAATAATTTTGGATGGGTTGATGTTCAAGATTTAACAGAAGTAATTTAATTTTTAGTATTTCTTTCCGATATTGAATATAAATACAGAATGGAGTACAAATAAAATGAAACTATACCATGGTACATCAAAAGAAAGAGGATTAAAAATATTAAACGACAAGGCAATTAAATGTGATAATATCAATCGTGTATACAATAAAGAGGGACTAGTACCTACTGAAGACGGGTTTGTATACCTCACAAATAATAAAGTGTTGGCTTTGTATTATGCAAATAAAACAGCAGTGTTTGAAAATGACGAAAAGTTAATGCTTTTTTGTGTAGATATTAATAAAGAAATATTGTTACCTGACTTTGACGAAATAAAGTACACAATAAAGACAACTAAAGAAATCAGTAGTCATACGCTAGATGAATCGTTAGAATTTACTCAATCAGCAAGAGTTAATTTTGATATTAATGTTGACGAAAATTTTAAATTTACAGAACTTTCTTCGGCAAAAGATTATAGGAACACTACAGACCAAAGGAAGAAAGTCATCGAAGTAGTTAGTATACGAAATGAAAATAATCCGTATGCGTTGAAGTATATTGAAGACTTTTTCTCGGAAGAAGTTAAATGGAATAAAATTAAGGAAATCGTAAATGAATAGATAAAATAAAGGTAGTCGAGAAATCGGTTATCTTTTTATATTACTTAAGAGTGGCCAGAAACGGTTGCTCTTTTAGTATCTTAATCATAATTAAATTATTATGATATACTTCTATTATTAAATTAAAAGGAGTATTTAAATGGATAAATTCTTCACACTATTTTTTGATCATCAAGGAAACTTTCAATGGAGTAGCATTGCTGCATGCATTTCTTTTCTTGTTCTTCTAGCTCAAGCAGCACAATTTATTTACCAACAAGGTAGGTTAAAGGAAAATAAAAAGTTAGATATATGGATAGAATTACGAACAGCAAGCTTAAAACAAGTTAAAGAAAGTATAAGAATATTATTAGAACATACAACTGTTACACTATCTACTGAAAATCTTATAATATATAGGCAAAATCAATATAATTTGTTTATTAACTTAAACAGTAATAATGATTACTACTCTCAAGTTATAGATAAAATGAATGAATATCTTGAAGAATATGATAAATATATAAAAGGTGATGTGGAAAATTTTGATTTTAATATTATACTTGATTTAACTAAACTCTATGTCAGATATGAGAATAAAGAAATAGATATTATTACAAACTACAAAATGAATAAATAAGATTAAGAGCGGCCTTAAATGGTTGCTCTTTTTAATTTGAGAAAAGGAAGGTGATACATTGGAATGGAGTGGACTAGCAACGCAAATGACGTCAGTAATTACAACTTTTACGATTATAGGAGGAGCTTTAATCTGGGTTTACAAAAAACTAGTATCGGATCCCGATAAAAGAATGGCCGAAAAGATTCAGCGAGAAAATTCGGAGTCTTTAAAAATGACTGTTGAACCATTAACGAAGTCAATCGAGTTATTGAATCACAATTTAGCTGAAAGCGAAAAAGATAGAATCCAGTTGAATAAGCAGATGGGAAAACACAATGTGATTTTAAACAATCATGAAACAAGAATCACAGTTTTAGAAGAATGGAAAAAGGGAGTGAGTGAATAATGGAATTAGTACAAGAAGCGTTATTTAGTGGGTTAGTAACAGTAACAGTAGCTTTAATTGGTTGGTTAACTACTAAGGTGGTCGACTATTTAAAAGAGCTAGGATTGACGGAAAAGCTAGAAAAGAAACAGTATTTAGTAGATATTGCGGTTAATGCTGCAGAACAAATTTGGCAGAATGAAGATGGTGCAATCAAGTTGGCCAATGCTCGAAAAGAAGCAATCAAGTTATTAAATGAAAACAATATCAATATCACTGATACAGAATTACAGAACTTAATTGAAGCATCCGTAAAAGCTATGAATGATTCGTTTAACAGTACTAAAGTTGGAGTAATTGAATTGAAAGGTGAGGATAAACATGAGTGAAGAAAAAGTAAATAAAGTTGTCATTAATGAAGTGAAATTTGATCAAGAACTTTACGAAAGAAACTTAAAAGAAAATGATTTTTCGCCAAAAGAAACGTATGAGGGTAAAGATGGGAAAGGGGTAGATGAAGAATGACTTTATTGATTACTAAAATGCTATTACCTGCTAGCAAATACTATCTGAAATGTCCTAACGCAATGGACCCAATCGGGGTTACGGTTCATGAAACTGGAAACTTTGCCACGGCCATGGCTGAAATATCTTTTATGATCGGTAACAACACATCAACTTCTTATCATTATGCTGTTGATGATACAAGAGCAGTGCAAGGTTTGCCTTTGACTCGTAATGGCTATCATTCAAGTGATGGAAGTCGCGGGACTGGTAATGCTAAAACAATCGGTGTAGAACACTGTTACAACTGGAATGGTAAAACAACTACTAAAAATGATCCTAAATACAATGCCTTATATCAAAAAGCATTGTCAAATGGAATTGAATTGATTGCTCAGTTGTTTATTGATCATCCGAAGTGGGGAACTCCTGAAGCTGGCAAGAATATTTGGAGACATTATGATCACAGTAAAAAGAATTGCCCACAACGAATGATTGAAGAAGGATATTGGAACACTTATGTCGCTAGAGTGAAAGCTCGTTATTTAGAGTTAAAAGGAGGAAAAACAGTGGTAATTAAAAGTTTAGCATCAAATCCAGATAAAGAAGGACGTTCAACTAAATTCAAAAGAGGGGATAAGGTAAGATTATCACCATCCGCAAAAACATGGCTACGTAGCTCTAGTTTTGATTTAGGTTCATTCAAATCAATTTATGTAGTTGATTGGCTAAATGCAGATGGAACGATTTATATTAAACCAGTAGGTGCTGAATGGGGCGGTAATGTATTAGAAAACGACATCGAAAATGTTCGTAATAACAACATAATGAAAGATGATATTATAATTTTACGCCCACAAGCGACTCATTGGTCCGGCGGTTCTAAATTAACTGATGGAATGAAGAAAGCAGAATATTCAGTTCGTGAACGTATCAATGGCAACACATTATATATTGATAATGGTACTTTCAGAGGAATTATATACGACTGGGATGCTATTAAAAAATAAACACAATAAAACCCTATCTATTAATTGAGGTAGGGTTATTTTTAGGAGGTTTAAAATGGTGTGTTTAAATGATTTTATACATTTAACTCAAGGTGAATTACTAGTAAAATACTGGTGGATATGGCTAATCATTATAGTTATTGCTTTTGTTTATGAATTATTCAAAAATAAAACTGATAAATTTTGAACCTAAGTCACTTACAGCAAAACTCTGATCAATATAAGCACCTTGTCCACCTGATAATAGAGTTCCGAATACTATGTGTAGAAGCCCTAAGTCTGATAATCTATTTATATTTCCCATTACAAGATTTGGATTGCTCTTGTCATGATTATAGAAATCTCCTTTGCTCACTTTCTTATACTCATTTTTATTAGAACTGAACAAAATATTTAATTCTAAGTCAGTTAAAGCTGGTAATAACTGTATAAAGTATTTTTCTTCATCAAAAGAATCGTTATTAAATCTAAGCAGTACATTTTTAAAAGCTTTTTTATAATTATAAATTTTAGACTGAGATGAGGCTTTTTCAACTTCATCATTTATTGACTCTAAAATACTAATAGCTTCATCAGCATTCTCAGTTTCATGAATAACAGGTAATTTTTCTTTAATACTCTCAATCTCTATGTACAATTCTTCATAAAATCTTTCCACTCGCTTAAATCTTTTTTCGTTTTTTGCTCCAAAATATAAAGTTTGTAGAGCTCCTCCAACAGTAGGGATACTTCCTATACCTGCTTCGATAATAAGATCCCTTCGATCTTTCCAGCTTAACTTTTCATCATTATCCAAATTAACAACTCCTTTATATTTTATTCTACTTTATTAAACAAATATAAGGTAGACAAATTATAAATAACCCTATCTCTTAAATGAGGTAGGGTTATTTTTTTACCATCCCATTATAGAGATTATAAATTTTACTAAAGTTCCTGACGCAACTGGTTTACTGAAATCATATATCTCTTTTAAAATAAATTTTATTTTAGAAGGGTTATCTTTTTCTTTTTTCATTTCATTAATTAAATTTTTTAATTCTTTTTTTTCAGTTGTTGTAAATCCTTCGAATTTTTGAATGTGCTTTTTAATATCTTCTAACTTACTATAATATGAATTTAAAGATATAGAAGTAGTCTTGCATCCGATAAATTTATTACCATCCATAATAATATTACTATTTTCATCAAAGTATAAATTGATATCTTTATTATTATTAATAAAAGTACTATTGGAAATATTAAAATCTTGTGTAGAATTGTAGCTTTCTATGGCCGTTCCGTTGTCTTCAAAATGACAGTTAGATATAATTATTTTACCGTTCATTATTTTACCTCCCTTCGTAAATCGATTATATATTGTTTTTAATATAAAGTATTGTTTAATTTTAAAACATAGTTTTCTTAAACGGCAGCCGTCTACCCTTATAATCCCATAATTGACCAAGAAGAGTAGGCTGACTGTCAATTTTGTATTCTTGAATAATCAATTGTTTACGATCATTAATCGTATATCCAACTGTCAAACCAGTACCTTCTTCGACTTCATAAACAAACTGAAAAGCTTTATTTCCACCAATCAATAAATTTCGAATCTGGCCATTAACATCTAAAGCAATGTAGCAAAAAGGGTATCCGTGCTTTGTATTAATCACCTTAACATCCGAAACTACTTTCCCTGTCATCATAGCAGCGTTCATGATCCTCATCCTCCTTCAAATAGTCTTCTAATTCATCCTCTATAAGTAACAAGCTACTTTCACCAAGGCCCCAAACATCATCCACAATGATCACTCTCTTCTATACTAATGATAAATGCGTTAAATCCAAAAGGCACGCCATCTAGTCGATACTTACCAATTTCACCCATATGAATTGTCTGAACCATAGCTGAATATTCTATATTATATTCTTTAATTTCTTGATGAGAAATATTGTCCAGTATGTAATCGGATTGCTCTCTATCTGGATATTCTTCAAAAATCATTTCTTTTTCGTCAATCATCATATAATTTTTATCAAATTCTTGAATCTTCATTTTCTTCATTTCGGTCACTTCGTGTTTATTATACGAACGCACGTTCGTTTTGTAAAGCAATAAATACCTTCACTGGATGAAAGAGGCGAGGGATGCATTGCTAAATAAGTAGCTAATATAGACAAGATGCTGAATATATTTTTAATAGATGTAAGATTTATCAATACTTTTTATTTAGATGCTTATGTTTATTGTCAAATTAGTATGTTAAAATAACAATTGTAAGATTGTAATTTTGCTATACATAGCTTGAATAATTTCAAATACATATGATGATCAATCTTATAATATAAATTAAAGGGGAATTATTTATTATGATTAATAAAAAAAATGCAGTATTTGCACTAACAAGCGTATTACTTGTAGGTTGCGGATCCAATAAAGAAACGAAAGCTAATGAACCAGAATTACAAGAATCAACTTCATCTGTTGTCGAAGATACAAAAGACATTAAAGAAGAAGTTACAGAAGCTGAACTTCCAATGGAGTTCAGCACAACTCTTGATCCTACTGACATTCTCGATGAGCAACAATACATGTCTGGATCGGATATTGATCCAGAAACCTTACCTGAATATGATATGTATGCCGATATGATGGCAGAATTGAGTGATTTATTCGTAACGAATTATGATACAGACAAAATATACAATGCAAAATACGACGATAATTATTCCTTTAGACCTACTTTCCAAATAGACCCGCTAGACTATTCCACAGGTTTGGCTTTAAGCGTATATGAAGACGTCAGTGCATACGGCATTTCGGCTGGTGGGTCAGTTGGTGTTTCAACAAAAACATCGCCAACTGGATCTAAAGTTTATGCAAACAATGAAGTATTCGACAATGGCGGAATCACTGAGGAAGGCTATGGTAATTCAACATATATTGTATATGAAAATGATGAAGTGTTTGTCTATATATCAAATCTTTTAATCGATAGAACTATGGATGAAAATCCATTCGGTGATGACCTAAACGAATTATTCACATCTGATGAAGCCATGGCAATTTACGAAAAATATATCAAGTAAAGTAAAGAGAATAACAGTTCATAAAAAAGCATACAAAAAAACGCTCGTCTAAATTAGATGAGCATTTTTTTGTATTGGATTATATTATCATAGTCATAAAAACTCCTACAAAAGTAAGAGTATAAGAGTAGATGAAGCATTTAAAATGAATCAAAAAATTTATTAACAGATCTAATCTTACTAGAATATTCGTATATTAATTGATCAGCTAGAAAATGAGCGCCAAGACTAGTATTGCAAGGGTAGGTAACTGAATCTAGTCCATAACTAACGATTACATAAAATTTTTTTACTACTGATTTAAAAGCCTCTATTTTAAAACCATCATCTTCAAAACAAATTATTGATTCATCGGGTGGCAATATATTATAGTATAACTTCATTATCATCATTCTCCTTATCTTGAGGTATCTATAATATACGCAAACTAATTGAAAGAATTTTTTATTAAAAAAAATTCTTTCATACTCGCTATTATTTATAGAAGAAAGATGTCAAATGCCAACAATTTGCCAACGCCAATAAACAAATAGAATCAGTTAGTATCGGACAGAATAGTTTGAATCAGTATTTTACTTCTTTATAAGACCTTATAGATAAAGGGGGAATCGGTTAGAATCGATTCAAATTAATCAGTATCAAAATTCGATATTATAAGAGGCGTTTATGAGTGTACTGAAAATGGATGACGAGTAAAATGTTGATATAATAACATTATTATAAATAAATAATAGCTAAAAACCTTTCGATGAAAATAACTTTTATGTTATTTTTATCAGAAGGTTTATTTTTGAATCTATCAATGGATCCTCAATTAGACTTCTTCCTTACTAAACTCTATCTTTATTTTTTTGAATTTTAAAGTTCTATTAGGAAAAGAAGAATAAGCTCTTTTTATTAATTTAGCTTGTTATATTTGAATTGGAATAACTTTAAATAATAAACTGCCTAACTGTATATTCAATCTTGATTTCTTATTCGGCTAGTAGCTTTTCCATAAGAAACTAGTTTTGAAAAAAACGCGTAAAGCTTCACAATTTTTAACACGTTAATACATTCTTGATTGCAACAACGTTTTCTGTTCAAGTTGGTTTAATTACCAATTTAATGAAGAACTTATAGATTTAAACATCAGCATTTTTCTGATACTTTTTTTGCATTAAGTCAAGATACAAACTCGTAACGTACTTAAAGTATGTAGAGTCATACTGAGAATAAAAGTGGTGTGCAAAGTGAATTCAAAAGAGAAAATATTAGAGTTAATAAAAAAAGAAACATGCAGGTTGTGGCAAGTCTAAACAAAACAACACGCAAAAAAATGATTTCAAAAACATGCGAAAAGGTCCAAAGATTTTTAATAAATAAGCTGATTTACTATACATTGAAAGCATCTGTAACTGTCAACTAACATTGGAAAGAACACTATTTAGTTTAGCAGTCACAGCATCATACCTTGGTGTTATTTCAAACGGAAGAAAAGATTAAAGAACTCAATAATCATTAAAAAAATTTACTAGTAAAATATTGATAGATTCTATTTTAGTAGTTTATTCTCTTATATTAATGGTATCATTAATTCAGTTAATTGGAATAATTTTAATTCTTATTATTACAATCTTAGTAGTCATTGGACTGAGAGTATATAATTTTTAGAGAATAATTTGAATTATTGATATTTTTATGAATAGGAAGTTTTTGTAAAGGAGGAAAAAACAATTAAATTTTCTATTACTTTCTGTGAAGTAGTAAGTTTAAAATGTTGTCAATGTTTACAGTATCTTTTTTGTTAGCTCTACTTCCGTTGAGAGGTTAATAAAATTATGTTCTATAAAGGCCTTTACATTATTTCTAGTTTAAATGAAACGCCATGGTCTGTTAATCGAGTATTACTAAAAAAAAATCAAGTTAGACTAGAATTAAAAAGTGAAAAGAGTTTATTTTGTGGAGGATTTGTGAAATGAGAAAACAATCAACTCAAGAAAAAATGGCAGCAGATGATAAAATAATTGCTTTTGATTTTCAGTTTCATTACTTTTTACTTAAATGCTTTTCTCTAAAAATTAATGAAAGTGCAGGATTCGAAGTCAAGGAAGACGTCCACATAGATCACGCTAATGGTAAAAGTACATATATCCAGGTGAAACATACTGCTATAAATCAAAATATAACGAATAAAGACGAGGCATTATGGAAAACTCTTTGGTCTTGGTTGAACATTATTAAGGATGGAGAAGAAGATAGGGAAATCATTTCAAAACAACTGGAATTTATTAGTAATACAACCTTTATTCTTTTAACTAACAAACATGATAAAGAAAATAATCTCGTATTTAAAATCCTGTCTGAGTATAGAAATAAAAAAGTAAGTTTAGATAAAGTAATTACTTGTATCAATTCCTTAGTAAAAAAAGGGAAGGATCATTCTAAAATAGATGAGAAAATTTTAGAACTTGTTAATCAAGATAAGAAGCTTTTGGAAGTATTCTTTAAAAAAATAAAATTCACCACAGACTTTATGGATATTGATCAGCAAATAAGAGCAAGATTAACTGAAATATATGTTCCTAAAGAATTGCAAAGTGGAATGATAGAAGCTATTTATTATAAACTTAGAATTGAATTATACAACGCTGTGCTGAGAAAAGAACACTTATCTTATTCGCAAAAAAAATTTTCGGAATTAGTTAACAAATATAATGGAGCTCCATATCTTAGAAGAATAGCAGTTTATAAAAATTTTGATGTTTTGGGTGAAACTAAGCCGTCAAGTGATATGTTATTTATCAAACAACTAGAGGATATCGAAGAACTAGACTTAAGCAATCCAGAAGATGAAGGATACACTCTCAAATTGTATGAAAATAAGTTGTTGTATGAAACTAACAGGATGAGGTGGATTCAGGAATCTGAATTACCTGAACTGGATATTAATGAAATTGAGGATCAAGCGGAGGAAATATGGCTTGATGAATTTCATAGGAGTTATAGAAAATATAAAAGGGGAAAAATGAATGAAGAGAATGTAAATGACATTGCTAGGGAGTTGTTTTATGAAGTAAAGCGAACAGGATTAGAATTCTCAATGGATATAAGCTATTCTAAAAAACTGGGTGAAGGTGTATTTTTATATCTTTCAGATATGCCTACAATTGGTTGGCATTATGATTGGAAAGAGAGGCATGGAGATGCAAATCTATAATAATTATTTTTTTTCCTCAATGGCACTGTTCTCTGTTTTGAAGCATAGTCATAAATGGAAATTAAGTGAAGTCGTTTTGGTGTTACCAATAGTTACACAAGCAAAAATCATTGAATCTTTAAATAGAAGAAAAAAAGATCTTTCTTTATTAGATATGATAGTTGATAAATCTGAGTATTTTTATAATTTTAATAAGATGTTTAATTCATCTGATTTGTCAAATTAAGCTAGACAGAACGTCTTCACTCATGTAACTCAAAAATACTTCCAATGGTGTTTGATAA
>NZ_JBEMBC010000045.1:0-22044 GCF_040274425.1 Carnobacterium sp. | reverse complement strand
CTCCATTTCGTCCACCAGTATTAATTGCTGTAGTTTGATACATTAATTTTGAATCTGCCATATTTGTAATTCTCCTCTCTAATTATCGTACAAATCAAGTATACTAATAGTGAGGATAAAACTCTAATAATCTGTTTGGGGCAGTTTAAAAGAAAAACTAGTTGTAAAGTAAAAAGTGTATCGCTAAAATTGAGAGAAGAACACATGGGAAGGAGAGGGATTTATGCCATTTGTACATGTTGAATTAGTTGAAGGACGGACAGCAGAACAAAAAGCTGGTTTAGTCAAAGATATTACAGAAGCAGTAGTAAAAAATACTGGAGCAACCGAAGACCGAGTTCATGTTATTATCGAAGACATGAAAAAAACCAACTATGCTGTTGGTGGGAAATTACTGGGTTAAATAAATAAAAAATAAGCTATGAGTTGCTATACTCATAGCTTATTTTTTATTTAGTATAGCTATCAGCAGGAAGTGCTTCAAAAGCAATGGCCTCAATAGCTGTGGCGACTCCATCGTGTTCGTTTGTATCCGTAACGTAATTACTGATTTCTTTTACGCTGGCGATAGCATTTCCCATTGCTACACCCATACCAGCATATTCAAGCATGTCTTTGTCGTTTTCATTATCGCCAATAGCCATAATGTTTTCTCTTGGTATGCCTAAAATTTCTCCCAAATCTTTTAGTGCTTGTCCTTTACTAGCAGATTTATTCAAGACTTCTAAATAAAAAGGTTCGCTTTTTAAAATAGTGTACTCATCGTAAAAATCTTCTGGGAACTTGGCAATAGCTGCATCTAAAATATCAGGTTCGTCGATCATCATCATTTTGCTGATTTCAAGAGCTGGATCCATTTCCTCAACTGTGCGATACCGAATAGGCATATTAACTAAAAATGACTCTCTTACACTGTAAGGGCTAATGTCTTTGTTAGCAGTGTAAATGTATTTTTCATCAATTGTATGGCAATGTACATCGACTTGACGGCTCATTTCTTCAATTCTCAAAAAATCTTTATGACTTAAAGTATGGTGAGCGATAGCTTTACCGTTATGTGATTGTTGGACTAATGCGCCATTATACGTAATCACATAATCGCCCTCTTCTTCTAGGTTTAGGGCTTCTAGGATTGGTGATACTCCTGGTAATGGGCGACCAGTACAAACAACAACTTTGATGCCTTTTGTTTTAGCAATCTCGATTGTTTCTTTTACTTTCGCTGTTATTTTTCTTTCAGGGGTTAACAAGGTACCATCTAGATCGATAGCAATTAATTCGATAGTCATTTAAGTGAATCCTCCACTGGTTTATTTGGGTCTGTAATAGCCCCATTTTTAATATAACGATTAAATTCATGATACAAGTCTTCAAATAACGTGATTTCTTCAGAACTTCTAGGTTTTAGAAATTCTTTTGGTACATAAAAGCGTTCGTCACCACGAACTTTTCCTGTTATAGAAGACACAATTTCACTAACTTTAGATAGCTCTACTAATGTACCATCTTGATAAACCAATTCAATTTGTGTGCGGTTGGTATCTTGATGGGGTCGATAAAAGTCATACGGTAAGTCATAACTGTTATTGACCGCTGTATAATAATCCGTATCGTAACCTGCTTCACGAATAATAGTCTTTAGTTTTTCAATTAAATCCATATCCGCTTTACTGGAAAATTTAACGGATTTGAAAGGGTGTCGATCAAGAAATCGTGTAGCTAAATCACTTAAAATAGGATCTTTTTCATCTTTCCATAATGTAAAGTAAGTAGCTAACACACCATCGTCCAGTTTTAAATAATCGTTAAGTGTAAAGTTCTTTTCAAAAAAGGGAATGAGTAGATTTAGCTGGTCGTTAAATTGAATTTCTGGATTAAGGTACATTTTTTTTGCGCGTTTCAGCAGATGATCTAAAATAACCTCCATGCCTCTTGAAACTGGATGGAAATAAACCTGCATGTACATTTGATAGCGACTCACGATGTAATCTTCAACTGCATGCATACCGGATAATTGGAAATAGATCCCATCTTTGTAAGGACGAATCACTCTAAGAATACGAGTTAAGTCAAATGTACCATAATTCACACCTGTATAGTAGGCATCACGTAACAAATAGTCCATCCGATCAGCGTCAATTTGACTAGAAATGAGTTGGACCACTTGTGGATTAGGATACGTTTTTTGGATGACGCTGGCAACTTGTGCTGGAAAATCTTCACTAATCTTAGCTAGCACTTTGAAAACTTCCGTTTCTGGAGAGGTGATAATAGCTACCGTGATCTCTTCGTGATTAGTTTTAAAAATATGTTCAAATGTATGAGAATAGGGCCCGTGTCCAATGTCGTGTAAAAGTGCTGCGCATAAGGCAACTAATCGTTCATTATCATCCCAACCGCCATCATCTGGTGTCTGAGTAGCATAATTTCGTTGGAATTTATCACATATTCGACGAGTAATTTCGTATACACCTAACGAATGAGTGAAACGGGTATGTTCTGCACCATGAAACGTTAAGGAAGAAGTACCCAATTGTTTGATTCGACGCAAGCGCTGAAATTCACTTGAATTGATTAAGTCTAAAATAATTTGATGTTGAACATGAATGTAATCATGGACTGGGTCACGAAAAACATGTTCTATTGGCAATAAAAAATTGGCATCGTAAAGGTTGCTCATTCGATTAACTCCTTATCAATAGAATTGCCAAGCATTTGTTGGTTGCGGTGAATCATTTTTTCAAATCCTTCATTATAGTCGGCTAATAGTTCTGAAGAATAATCGCCTAGAGAAATGGTGCAGTTCTTTTGAAGTAGGGTATCTAAGATCAACTGTTTCATTTCCTCCACAGTTAAAGAAATAGACAGCAACTCTTCTAAGGTAGCCATAACAGACGGATCGACTGATGGGAAATGCCATTTGACCGTTTCACCTTTTAGACCTGCTTGGTAAAAATCACGGATCATTTTAGCTCTTTTTTCTTGATTACCGTTTACACTGATGTAGATCATGATTGCTACGCCATTTTTTAATCGTCTTTGCGAAATGCCAGCAAATTTTTTACCATCGATACTTAAATCAAAATCTCCAGGGCAATAAGAATCTTTGATTTCATAAGCCTCACTTATCTTTCCAAACGGTTCGATAGCTTCATTAATCAATTGAAACATAAATTCATAGCCAGTATTGATGGGCATTTTTTGTTGAATATCTTCAGGCAATATAAGAGAAAAATTCAATACGCCTTCATCTCCAACTACAGCCAATCCACCTGAATTTCGCACAATAAATGAGTGGTCATAATTTTTTATGACGTCTAGTGCATCTTTGAAGTAAGGTAATTTTGTATCCATCATACCTAAGATAACCAAATTCGAAGTTGGCCAAAAATGTAAAATATTTTTTTTATACTTTCCAACATAACGCAATAAACTATCCGTTAATGCGAAGTGAGAAATGGTTTTATTAGTAAAGGGCATTGTTGTTGATTCATAAAGTTCATAAGAATGATTGGTTAAAAAGTCTTTAGTATCAGTAGTATTCATTGGTTTTACTTCCTTTATTTAATTAGAAACTATAACTCTTCCTTATTATAGCAAATATTATTGCCGTGTTCTTCCTTTACCGTTTTAAAAAAGCATAATAATCCTGCAATTTATGATAAGATAGATATGCAATAAAGTAAAATCAATCAATTAAAAATTATTAATTTATGGTTAAATGACAAGAATAAAAAATATGAGGTGAAATAAATTGGATTTATCAAAAGGAAGAGTAGCGCAGATACATTTAGAGACAATCATCTCTCAAGGTAATGAAACTGAAAAACATGTATTTGATGAAGTAGGTAAAGTCGTTCAAATGAATTCATCTTATTACATTCGTTTTCAAGAAACTTATGAAACAGGAGTTGTTCCTGTGACAGTTAAAATCGACCCTTCTGGCATTGTGACTCTTACGCGTAAAGGTGAAACAACTACACGCATGAGATTTGATAAAGGCGAACGATTTGAAACGCTCTATCGTACGCCTCAAGGTACGGTAAATATAGAGACTATGACAAAAGATATGCAAATCAGTTATACAGATAAACCTTTTTCTGGAAGCGTCTCTATTGAATATGATTTATTTTTAGGAAAAGAAAAATTAGGAGATTACAAATTACAATTGCTTTTTACTGTTTAAATATTGTATGATAAAGAATAGACTGTTGAAAGGACGTGGCTTTCGTGAAATTAACAGAATTTGACGGGCAAAACAAAAATGAATTATCAATGATTGAAGTAGCTCATGCCATCTTAGATCAAAAAGGAGAGATCCTTGATTTCTCATCTTTGCTAAAAGAAGTACAAGAATTTTTAAACATAAACTCAAAAGAACTTGCTAATGCAACTTCTCAATTTTATACAGACTTAAATACTGACGGTAGTTTTATTTCCTTAGGAGAAAATCGTTGGGGACTACGTTCATGGTATCCAATTGATTTTATCGATGAAGAAGTAACTCAAGGAAATGAAGACGAAGCTCCACGCCGTAAAAAACGTAAAAAGGCTAGTGCATTTGTTACAGGGGAAGATGATATTGATTACAATGATGATGATCCTGAAGATGATGATTCTCCTGAAGAGGAAGAAGATGACGATGCTACTACTTACGGTGGACGTGTAGCGGTTGATGACCACGGTGTAATGATCGACGATGAGGACAAAGAAGATTTAGGCGAATACAAGGCAGATTTATCTGAATTAGGTACCGATGATGAAGAAGACGAATTGCCTGACGGTGTCGAAGGAGATCTTACAATTATTGAAGACGAAGATGAAGACGACTCTGAGGAAGAATATTAATAAAAATTCTGTCAAAGTAATTGGCTGATGATTTTTTTAAGATGAAGTTCTACTTTTAGGAATTACTTGACGGTTCTCGCAGAGCTGTGTATTATGTATATTGGGCTCCCTTAAATTCATTTTTAAGGGACAAGAACGGAAAGTAATCAAAAAAGCTCCCTATTCTACTATGAATAGGGGGCTTTGTTTTTTTTATTACCCAAATGAGAAAGAATAAAAGGAATGATTGTTTCTTTACCCTAATTAAGATTAGAAGGAGTCGGTAAAAATGACAAAGTATATTTTTGTGACAGGCGGAGTAGTTTCTTCCATAGGTAAAGGAATTGCAGCAGCTTCTCTTGGGAGATTGTTGAAAAATAGAGGATTAAAAGTAACCATTCAAAAATTTGATCCATATATCAATGTTGATCCGGGAACAATGAGTCCTTACCAGCATGGCGAAGTTTTCGTAACAGATGATGGAGCTGAAACCGACTTAGATTTAGGTCATTATGAACGCTTTATCGACATCAATCTAAATCAATATTCTAATGTAACAACAGGGAAAATTTACTCAGAAGTTATACGCAAAGAGCGTAAGGGAGAGTATTTGGGAGCAACGGTACAAGTTATCCCGCACATTACCAATGAAATCAAAGAAAAAATCATGCGTGCAGGACAAACAACGGATTCTGATATCGTTATAACAGAAGTTGGCGGTACGGTAGGAGATATCGAGTCACTACCCTTTTTAGAAGCATTGCGTCAAATGAAAAGCGATGTTGGCTCTGACAATGTGATGTACATCCATACAACCCTGATTCCTTACCTTGGTGCAGCTGGTGAAATGAAAACAAAACCTACACAACATAGTGTAAAGGAATTACGTGGGCTAGGAATTCAACCCAATCTTTTAGTTATTCGGACAGAAAAACCTGCTCCACAAAGCTTAAAAGATAAATTGGCTTCATTTTGTGATGTTGATTCTGAAGCCGTTATTGAATCGCGTGATGTAGATACGCTTTATTCCATTCCGTTAAATTTACAAAAACAAAATATGGATCAAATCGTCTGTGATCATCTGAAAATAGATGCACCGCCTGCAGATATGTCAGAGTGGATTGCGTTAGAACAAAGAGTATTGCACCTATCTAAGAAAACAAAAATTGCATTAGTTGGAAAATATGTTGAATTACCGGATGCTTATTTATCGGTTATTGAATCATTAAATCATGCAGGATATGCGCTAGATTCTGAAATTGAAGTTGATTGGATCAATGCAGAAGAAGTGACAGCTGAGAATGTTGAAAGCAAATTAAAAAACGTGGATGGCATTCTTGTTCCAGGAGGTTTCGGAGATCGCGGCTTAGAAGGTAAAATTTTAGCCATTCAATATGCACGTGAAAATAAGGTTCCATTCTTAGGGATTTGCTTAGGCATGCAATTAGCTTGTGTAGAATTTGCACGTAACGTTGTAGGGCTAGAAGGAGCGCATTCTGCAGAAACAGACCCGGAAACACCACATAATATCATTGATTTAATGTTGGATCAAAAAGAGGTCGTAAACATGGGTGGAACGTTGCGTCTTGGACTGTATCCTTGCAAATTAAAACCTGGTTCTGTAACAGCAAAAGCGTATGACAATGCTGAAGTTGTTCAAGAACGTCACCGCCATCGTTATGAGTTTAACAATAAATACCGTACTCAATTGGAAGAAAAAGGTTTAGTGTTTTCAGGGGTTTCGCCAGACAATCGCCTAGTTGAAATAGTGGAATTATCGGACCACCCATTTTATGTGGCGTGCCAATTTCACCCAGAATTTATATCTCGTCCAAATCGCCCGCAAAAATTATTTTTAGGTTTTATAACTGCAACGTTGAATAAATAATTCTGAAAAGGTCATGAAAACTAGATAAGTATTATAATATTTATGGATATTTTAGCGTGTGTTTGGTATAATGACAACGTTGACTAAGAGCATCTTAGTAAATAAAAAGATTTCCTTAAGGAGGAAAAGATATATGAGTCGTTTAGTTAGTATGACAGATATGTTAAATAAAGCATTAGAGGGTAAATATGCTGTAGGTCAATTCAACATCAACAACCTTGAATGGACACAAGCTGTATTGGAAGCTGCAGAAGCAGAAAAATCACCAGTTATTTTAGGTGTTTCTGAAGGAGCAGGTAAATACATGGGTGGCGTTAAAGTTGTAGCAGCAATGGTTGAAGCTTTGATGGAAACAATGAACATTACAGTCCCAGTTGCATTACACTTAGACCATGGTTCTTCTTTTGAAAATTGTAAATCTGCAATAGATGCTGGTTTTTCTTCTGTAATGATCGATAACTCTGCATTTGTAATTGATAAAAATATTGAAGAAACTAAAAAAGTTGTAGAATACGCTCATTCAAAAGGTGCATCAGTAGAAGCAGAAGTTGGAACTGTTGGTGGTACTGAAGATGGCGTTACTGGTGGAGTAAACTATGCAGACGCAGAAGAATGTCTACGTATGGTAACTGACGCTAAAATCGATGCTTTAGCTGCAGCTTTAGGATCAGTACATGGTGACTATGAAGGCGAACCTGTTCTAGGTTTTGACGAAATGAAAATCATCTCTGATTTAACTAAAACTCCTTTAGTATTACATGGAGGATCTGGAATTCCTGAGTTCCAAATTAAAAAAGCTATTGAAAATGGACACTCTAAAATCAATGTAAATACTGAATTACAACAAGTTTGGACAAAAGCTGTACGTGAAAAATTAAGCACTGACGACAAAGTTTACGATCCGCGTAAAGTTATTGCACCTGGTAAAGATGCAATCATTGCAACAGTTAAAACTACAATGCAAAGATTTGGGTCTTCTAACCAAGCTTAATTAAACAAACTAAAAAAACTTTGCCTAAAGGGCAAGGTTTTTTTAGTTTGTTAAAAGATATAGTAATTGTAAGTTGTTTCAAGGTATAGTAAGATTAAAACAGCTTATTTTACATAAAAAAAGAGATGGAGTCATCAAATCTCTTGCTGAAATGAAATCATCTGAATACAACAAAAAGCAACCACTCAAACTAAATAAATAAGAGTGTAGGGTGATTTTTAAGGTTCCTAATTTACAACTAGATTTCAGAAGATAATGGAGGTATAACATGAAGAAATTAGTCATTAATGGTGGAAAGAAATTATCCGGTGAAGTAACCATCAATGGGGCAAAAAATAGTACGGTTGCTTTGATACCAGCAGCAATACTGGCAGATTCACCTGTTATTTTAGAGGGTGTACCAGATATTCAAGATGTCCATTCATTAATTGATATTCTGAATGTGATGAAGGTAGAAACGACTTTTGATGGTTCGACACTTACGATTGATCCTACAAATATCGTTTCTATTCCTATGCCGAATGGAAAAATCAAAAGTTTGCGAGCATCGTATTATTTTATGGGTGCGCTACTCACTAAATTTGGTAAAGGTGTCGTTGGATTACCTGGTGGATGCTTTTTAGGACCTCGTCCGATAGATCAGCATTTAAAAGGGTTCCGTGCTTTAGGAGCTAGTGTAGATAATGAGATGGGTGCTATGTATCTAAGAACCGATGAAAAAGGATTGGTGGGTACAAGAATGTATCTAGATGTTGTATCGATCGGTGCGACCATCAATATTATGCTTGCTGCAGTAAAAGCAAAAGGAAAAACGATCATTGAAAATGCCGCGCGTGAGCCTGAAATCATTGATGTTGCAACACTATTAAACAATATGGGTGCTAAAGTGAGAGGTGCAGGTACCGATATTATTCGTATAGATGGCGTTGATGAGTTACATGGATGTCGTCATACGATTATACCGGACCGAATAGAAGCTGGTACGTATCTTGCGCTAGCAGGAGCTGTGGGTACAGATATTACAATTAAAAACGTTATCGTTGAACACTTGGAAGGTTTATTGGCTAAAATGGAAGAAATGGGAGTCCCAATGGAAATTGGAGAAGACAGCATTCGAATAAAAGAAGCCAAAAATTTAAAAGCTGTAAATGTCAAAACACTTCCTTATCCTGGATTTGCAACGGATTTACAACAACCATTAACACCTCTTTTATTAAAAGCAACGGGCACTTCTTTAATTACGGATACAATCTACCCTAAACGTGTTAAGCATATACCAGAGTTGATTCGTATGGGTGCAAATGCTCGCGTTGAAAGTGACATGATCTTAATTGAAGGTCCCAATCAATTGCAAGGTGTAGAAGTTGAAGCGAGCGATTTAAGAGCTGGAGCATGTCTTATAACAGCTGGATTAATGGCACAAGGGACTACAACAATTACTGGTGTTGAAAATATTTTACGTGGATATGATCAAATCGTAGAAAAATTAACGGCTTTAGGTGCAGATGTTCAAATGATTAAAGATGACAATAAATAGGAGTTAACTAATATGAGTGATTTAGTAACGTTAGTCGAGTTAGAAGGAAAAACATTAAAAGAAATTTACAATTATGCAAAAGAACTTAAAATTCCTTATTATAGTCAAATGAATAAGAAAGAATTAGCATTAGCCGTTATACGTGCGCAAGAAGAAAAACAAGGATTTTTTATTGTTGAAGGTGTATTGGACATTATGGCGCAACAGGATTTTGGTTTTTTGCGTCCCATCAATTACACACCAAGTAAAGAAGATATCTATATTTCTTCTTCTCAAATTAAGCGCTTTGGGTTGAGAAACGGAGATAAGGTGTCAGGTAAAGCTAGGCCGCCAAAACCGTCAGAACGTTATTATGGTTTGATGCAAGTGAATTTTGTAAATGGAAAAAATCCAGAAGATGCAAAAGAACGCCCTCATTTTCCAGCATTAACGCCTCTTTATCCTGAGAGACAAATATCTCTTGAAACAACGCAAACAAAGATTTCAAATCGAATGATCGATATTTTAGCTCCTGTAGGTTTTGGGCAGCGTGGGTTGATCGTAGCTCCTCCAAAAGCCGGTAAGACGATTCTGTTAAAAGAAATTGCAAATGGCATTGCTGAAAATTATCCTGATGCTGAATTGATTATTTTGTTGATCGATGAACGTCCAGAAGAAGTCACGGATATCGAGAGAAGCGTTAAAGGTGAAGTTGTTTCTTCAACATTTGATCAACAGCCACAAAACCATGTGCGGGTAACGGAATTGGTTCTAGAAAGAGCGATGCGATTAGTAGAAGATAAACGAGACGTCATTATCCTAATGGACAGTATTACCCGATTAGCTCGTGCTTATAACTTAGTGCTTCCTCCAAGCGGAAGGACGTTAAGCGGGGGACTTGATCCAGCAGCTTTATATCGGCCTAAGCGATTCTTTGGAGCAGCGAGAAACATTGAAGAAGGCGGAAGCTTAACTATTTTGGCAACTGCATTGATCGATACGGGAAGCCGCATGGATGATATGATCTACGAAGAATTTAAAGGTACCGGAAACTCTGAGTTGCATTTATCAAGAGAACTTTCTGAACGACGTATTTTCCCAGCAATCGATATCAAAAAATCAAGTACCCGAAAAGAAGAACTTTTATTGGAAAGCAGTAAGTTAGAAGTGATTTGGAAGTTGCGTCACGCAATGATCGGAGATTCCTTAGATTTAACAGATCAGTTTATAAAAAAATTGCAAAAATCAGAAAATAATCAACACTTTTTCACTAATTTTACAGATAATACACTTACTCAAACGAAAAAAACAAGAAACTCTCATCGCTAAAAATTAATTAGTTGCAGGTGATAAGTACCAATAAAAAAGAATTGCTTTGCTAAGAGAAATATGCTATTATGCTAATGTTGTCTAAAGACAAAAAATCAACTCTGATTCAGCAGATGTATCAGGGCATAAGGAGAGATTTATATATGAAACAAGCAATTCATCCAGATTACAGACAAGTTGTGTTTATGGATACTACAACAGGCTATAAATTCTTATCAGGTTCAACTAAAAATTCAAGTGAAACAGTTGAATGGGAAGACGGTTCTACTTACCCAATGATCCGTGTCGAAATTTCATCTGACTCACACCCATTCTACACAGGACGTCAAAAATTTACACAAGCAGACGGACGTGTGGACCGTTTCAACAAAAAATACGGTATTGCAGACGCAAACAAAAAAGAAGAAGCGTAATAGCTATCTACTTTTTAAAAAGGACCAGACATTTGTCTGGTCTTTTTTTTTATGTAATTAAAGGTTGTTAACACACTATTGGTAATTGATAGAATAATTGTACCTTCTCGTATTTAAGGGTCCTTTAATTTTTGCTAACAGATTACGTGCTTTTCATCAGCTATTTTGGTACGATGATAAAAAGAGAGACAGTCAAAATTGTTTTTACTCTAATTGAAAGTTGCACATATTTAAGGCCAATGAAAATGTTTAGATGTCTACAAGCAAGTTCAATGACAATTTAAAATCTAACTAGCCTATTTAAGATCCCTTGTTTTGAAACTGATTTTTCATAATGTGCTAATTGTCACAACATTGTCTTAATAAAGCGGATACAGCAGTTATTTGTAATCAGATTATTACCTAATTGATACAGATAAGTTGCTGTGTAGATAGTACAATGTAAGGATAAAAAATAAGGGGAGAATGTGTTGTGCCTTCAGAATTCACTTATGTTCATTTAGATACTATTACAAATGCTGTTTTGAGTAAGGGTATCACGATGGACGAATACAAAGATGTCGTTAAGAAACCGCCAAAAAATATTTTGCTGCTGAATGCCCCTCAAGGCGTAGGTGAATATGACTCCCACACTGGATTTCGTATGATTCGGGGAATAGCTAAAATCCAAGAATACTTTGATAAAAGCCAATATATAAGTGAAATTCCTTCTAAATGGATAGATTTCGATAGTGTTGAATTAATGAGGCAATTAACACCGGTTGAAATTGCTGAATTGCTGTATATTGCCCACGCTCACACACATTTACATTCGCCTTTTTATTACAAGTTGCAAAATAATTTTATCCATTTAACATTACCTAAAGGGATGACAAAAGTTTACCATCGACATTTAGAACAATTTTATAGCCTTTTGTCGGTCAACATCACAAATAATTTAGAAAAAAAAGTAAATGATAAAAGAAACTTGTTTATCTTTAAAAAAACTAAAAAGATTACTCGTATACCAGTTTCTGAGATAAAAAGCTTGCTGCCTATACTCAGAGAAGGAGTCATTTTTTCATACAAACAGATAAGCATAACTCAAGAAGTGTATGAAATTCCAATCTACCTAGCCGAAGATCGTTTGAAGTTTGACGGTAGAAATTTCACTAATAAAGATTTGTTGGGAAGTATCTGTTTTAACGAGATAGATCAAAAATGGTTCTTTAAAGAAGAAGCAATTGTACAACCATCGTAAGGGAAAGTCTTACTAGTTAACTGGATTCGCTCGTAGGTTGTGTGCTTTCTAACCTATCGGGCGTTTAGGTAGCTTGAAAGGCTTTTTTTGAGCGATGAAAAGTGAGTTAGATGTAGATTAATTCTGAATAATTGTTTCTAAAGAGGTGTGCTATTTTTCTATAAAAAAATATGGTACAATAATTTTTGAATTATAAGACTAAGATAAAGATGCCTAAGTAAATTCGGAGGATAACTAAATGAAAATCTTTCTAGTATATGGTGGAAAAAGCGCAGAGCATGATATTTCAATTTTGACTGCCTTTTCTATTATTAAAGAAGTATATTATGATTATTATGAAGTAGAACCTATCTATATTACAAAAAGTGGTCAATGGGTTAAAGGTGCCATCGTTAAGCAAGCCAATGAAGTTAAGGATTCGGAAGCGTTAAAATTAACCATTTCGGACAGCGCCAAATTTGCAACTGATGAAAATCAAAACTCAGAAGGTATTCTTATTCAACCGTCTGATTTAAAAGAAGAAAATGCTGTGATTTTCCCAGTGTTGCATGGACCTAATGGAGAAGATGGAACCGTTCAAGGTCTGTTTGAAGTTATTGGAATGCCTTATGTTGGGGCTGGTGTTCTAGCTAGTGCTTGTGGAATGGATAAAATCATTAGTAAGCAACTCTTTCAACAAGCTGGATTGCCACAAGTTCCCTATGTGCCTGTAAGAAAAGCTGAATGGTTAAATGATAAAGAGAGTGTTTTTAAACAATGTGAAGGTACGTTATTTTACCCGATGTATATAAAGCCGGCAAATCTCGGATCTAGTGTAGGAATTAGTAAAGCTGAAAATAGAGATGAATTAGTTGAAGCAATTGAACTAGCTTTGCGTTATGATCGAAGAGTTGTTGTTGAGCAAGGTATTGAAGCTAGGGAAATTGAAGTCGCTATCTTAGGAAATGATGATATTCATATCTCTGTTCCAGGAGAATTAGTGAAAACTGTTGATTTTTATGACTATGAATCAAAATACCTTAACAATGAGGTTGTGTTGCAAATTCCCGCTTTAGTTCCAGAGGACGTTAACGTACGCTTGAGAGATTATGCGGTGCGTGCTTTTCAAGCACTTGATGGAAGTGGTTTAAGTCGATGTGATTTCTTTTTAACAAGCAACGATGAATTGTTCATTAATGAAGTCAATACAATGCCTGGTTTTACACAATTTAGTATGTACCCTACTTTATGGAAAAATACTGGATTGAATTACGGTGATTTAGTTGAAGAGTTGATTCAGCTAGCATTAAGAAGACATCAAGAACGTATGTCTTTTCAGAATGAAAACGATAAATAATAAAACGTGCTACTAGGAACAGAGGCTGGGCTATGTGCCTAGTCTCTGTTTCTTTTAGGAAGCATGGATGATGGACTTTTTATTGAACTTGAAGGAGGATAATAATGATTTCTTTAACCGTGAAAGAAATTGCAATGGCAGTTGGAGCAATAAATGATACGAATCAATGGTCTGACCAAGAAGTAACATCCGTTAATTTTGATACTCGAAAATTAGTTAAAGGGTCATTGTTTGTACCGTTATTAGGAAATAATGATGGGCATAATTTTATTTTAAAAGCTGTTGAAAATGGAGCAGCCGTTTCTTTATGGAGCAAATCTTTAAACGACTTACCGCTTGAATTGGAGAATAAGTTTCCTGTTATTCAAGTAAACAATACGTTGAAAGCATTGCAGGATCTAGCTAAATTTTATTTAACTAAAGTAGATCCAAAAGTTGTTGGTATTACTGGAAGTAATGGAAAAACAACTACGAAAGATATGGCGGACGCTGTTTTATCTAGTCAATACCGTGTGCATAAAACACAAGGAAACTTTAACAACCACATTGGACTTCCAATAACGATTCTTGAAATGCCAATGGAAACTGAAGTCGTTATTTTAGAAATGGGAATGAGTCGTGCTGGAGAAATTAAAGTGTTATCAGATTTAGCTAAGCCGGATGTTGCTATTATAACCATGATCGGGGAATCCCATATTGAATTTTTTGGTTCAAGAGCTGGGATCGCAGATGCGAAAATGGAAATTTGTTCAGGTTTAAAAGAAAATGGTGTGCTGATTTATCCTGGAGAAGAACCATTACTACAAGAAAGAGTAACAGTTTTAAAAGGTTCGCAATTGAAGACCTTTGGAACATCTCCTGAAAATGATTTGTATCCACTAAATATAGATGCTCAAATGAACCAAACGAGTTTTGTAACCAATGAGAAGCCTGATTTAGTGGTAAGTTTACCTGTTTTAGGAACATATAACGTGAACAATGCGTTAGCTGCTTTAATGGCAGGAATGACTTTAGGGATCTCAATTGAGAAATCTGCTCCAAAACTAGCCCGATTTCAACTAACTAAAAATAGAACAGAATGGCTAAAAGGAATAAATGAGAGCAGTATTTTAAATGATGCTTATAATGCGAACCCTACTGCTATGAAAGCTGTTTTGGATAATTTTAGTACATTTACAAATACAGGTAAGAAAATAGTTGTTTTAGGAGACATGTTGGAGCTAGGAGAACGGTCATCAGAGCTGCATCTAAGCGTTAAAGATTCGCTTGATCCAACTCGAATTGAAAAAGTTATTCTCTATGGCGAGCAAATGACTGTATTGTATGAAGCTTTAAAGGGAACATTCAATGAAGAAAATCTTTTCCATTTTACTGGAGAAAAAGAGCCATTGATTCAATTTGTGAAAAAACAAATTGATCATGGAGATTATATTCTTTTAAAATCAAGTTTGGGAACGGATTTACTTTCAGTTGTAAGAGCACTTCAAGTGTAAGCTGAAAATATGTCTAAAGACTGAGTGATTAATTTAGAAAATTTGTTATACTGTTACTATAGAATAAGTTAAGGGGATGGGTAATATGAACACACCAAGAAAAGAAGTGTCCAATCAAACAATTAATACTGCTGGCTTATCTAAGTTTTTTGCATCGATCTATAGTTATATGGCAGTAGGATTAACTATCACGGGAATAACAGCTTTTTATGCGTCTCAAAGTGCGTTTATTTTGAATTTAGTTTTTGGAACACGTTTCGGATTTTTAGGTTTTTTTATTGCTGAGATTGCATTGGTAATGAAATTGTCTGCAAATGGAGCTAAACTAAAATCAGCAGGTGCATCAATTGTTGGATTTATTGCGTTTGCGCTTATTAATGGAATCACGCTATCTTCTATCTTTTTAATGTATGATTTAGGCAGTATTGGTGCAGCTTTCATTTCTACAGCAGCATCATTTGCAGGTATGAGCATAGTAGGTTTTACAACTAAAAAAGATTTAACTTCTTTAGGTGGACAATTAAGAGGGGCTTTGATCGGTTTGATCATAGCTATGTTAGTAAATGGTTTCTTCCTTCAAAGCGGACCGGCCGATATGGTTCTATCTTTTATCACCGTCGTGATTTTTATTGGTTTTACAGCATATGATACTCAAAAATTAAAAGAACTTTATGTGCACTATTCAGGAGAACAAAATTTAGGTGCACTAGCTATCAGTGGAGCATTAAATTTGTACCTAGATTTTATTAATATTTTTCTTGGCTTGTTGCGCATCTTTGGTGGCGGAAGAGATTAATCAATTTTTAGCGATCGAAATAAAAGTGAATAAACCGATAAAACTAAAAGCAGAGTGTGCAAACACAGCTTTTAGTTTTTTTTGAAAAGGGATTATGTCAGTTAGATGAGCAAGAAAGATTGAAAACGCAAACTAAAATAGGGGAATTCACAGATTGAAAAGAAAATAAAAAAAGGAAACGTGTTCATTGAAACAAAAGGTCAAATCAATTGATAAACTAAAATATACATGATAGAATGTATTAGATTGAAGAACATTCTTTAATAAAAAATGAAACCATCGAGGGTTTTGTGAAACTAGATAAGCAGATAAACTTGGAAAATATTTCAAGTTTTTTATATGAAATGAGAAACTTGGTGTACATTCAACCGAACGAACATCGAGTTTTTATATGGAGTTACAGCAACAGGTGCATTGATTAAACTAATGAAGGTGCCTGTATTTCGCAAAAATCTCTCTTTAAGGTTTTAAAATTGGGAGGAAATATATTGAAATTTACAGAATTAGGTTTAGCACCTGAGTTATTAAAATCAGTAGAACGTTTAGGATTTGAGGAAGCAACACCAATCCAATCACAAACTATTCCACTGGCACTTGAAGGGAAAGACGTTATTGGGCAAGCACAAACAGGAACTGGTAAAACAGCTGCGTTTGGTTTACCAATGTTACAAAAAATTGATGTAAATAACCGTAATGTACAAGGATTAGTTATTGCACCTACTCGTGAATTAGCTATCCAAACACAAGAAGAATTATTCCGTTTGAGTCGCGATAAAAAAATTCGTGTTCAAGTTGTTTATGGTGGAGCTGACATCAGTCGCCAAATTCGTGCTTTAAAAGACGCACCACACATTGTTGTTGGTACACCGGGCCGTTTATTAGATCATATCAAACGTAAAACATTGAAATTAGGTCATGTTGAAACTTTAGTATTGGACGAAGCGGATGAAATGTTGAACATGGGATTCATTGATGACATTGAAACAATCATTCATGAAGTTCCAGCTGAACGTCAAACTTTATTATTCTCTGCTACAATGCCACCTGCTATCAAACGCATTGGTGTACGTTTCATGAGTAACCCTGAACACGTTCAAATCAAAGCAACAACAATGTCTGATAGTTTGATCGAACAATTCTTCGTACGTTGTAAAGACTTCGAAAAATTCGATATCATGACTCGTTTATTTGATGTTCAAACACCAGAATTAACGATTATCTTCGGTCGTACAAAACGTCGCGTAGACGAATTAGCTCGTGGATTAGAAGCTCGCGGATACCGTGCAGAAGGAATCCATGGAGACCTTTCTCAACAAAAACGTATGAGTGTTTTGAAATCTTTTAAAACAGGTAAATTAGATGTTTTAGTAGCAACTGACGTAGCTGCTCGTGGATTAGATATTTCCGGAGTAACACACGTATACAACTATGATATTCCTCAAGACCCGGAAAGTTACGTTCACCGTATTGGACGTACTGGTCGTGCAGGAAAAGAGGGTGTTTCTGTAACATTCATTACACCTAATGAAATGGGCTACTTGCGTGTTATTGAAGATTTAACTAAAAAAACAATGACTCCATTGCGTCCACCAACAAATGCTGAAGCTTTTGAAGGTCAAATTAAAGCATCAATTGATGAAGTAGGTTCTATCATTGACGCTAATGGTTTAGACCGTTACGAAAAAGCTGCTGCACAATTATTGGAAACTTATACAGCTGAAGATCTTGCTGCTGCATTCCTTAAGAGTGTGACAAAAGATGCTGATGAAGTACCAGTTAAGATTACTCCAGAACGTCCATTACCTGGCCGTAAAGGCGGAAGTCATGGTGGCGGAAGCAACCGTGGTGGAAGTGCAAGTAAAGGCGGATACCGTGGCGGAAGCAGCCGTAGTGGCAAACCTTCTGAACGTCGTGGTGGCGGAAGTGGAACTGGCGGAAGCGGAAAATGGAATAAAGATTCAAGTCGTGGTGGAAGCGACAGCCGTCGTAAAGACAGCCGTGGCAAATCTACTGATAACCGTCGTAAAGCTGGCGGAGAACGTAAATTTACTATTCGCGATAAAGATTAAAAGTGTAAGTGGAAAAGGTTGGGACATTGTCTCAACCTTTTTTTATATGGTTGAATAGGTATTAAATATGAGTGGAAAAACTAAATGAAAACATTTTTTATTCTTTAGAAGTGACATAAGAGCTATTATTTGATAAAATTAGTGTAATATTATAAAATTTAGTTTACAGCACTAAAGAAATAGCCTAGTGTAAATGAGGTGTAAAGTGATAATAGGGATTGGTTTGGATATAACAGAAATCTTACGTATAGAAGAAGCTTATTTAAAAAGAGAAACTTTTTCTAAGCGTGTGTTGACCCCAGTAGAATGGGAAATATTTTCTGGTTTAACAGGTTCTCGAAAAATTGAATTTTTAGCTGGTAGATATGCTGCAAAAGAGGCTTTCTCAAAAGCGATGGGAACTGGAATCGGGAAATTGGGTTTTCAAGATATTGAGATTTTACCCGATCGTTATGGGAAACCAATTGTTGAAAAATCTCCTTTTAATGGACAAGTGTTTTTGTCTATTACGCACACGGATACCATTGCAGCAGCACAAGTGATTTTAGAACGATAGAAAAGGAGAATAATAAAGTACTATAGTTGAAGACTAAACCATACATACAATTGTGTTGCAAAAACTAATTGGAATGATTCTAATTAGTTTTTGCAAAATAGCTTAGCTAACGCTTTAAAATACTTAAAGGTAAGATCAAATTTGTCTATAAAATGAAACTTGGGTTTAAACATTATCTAGAGTTTCAATGCTTTTCAATTCATGTTACCATGTTCTTGAAGCGAATCCTTTTTATGGGGTATGAAAAGGTAATCTTTTAGGAGGTATGGGGTAATGGATGAGGATAAAAACATAATGAAAGTTAATTTAGCGCCGGGAATTTACAGAGAAGTTAAAGAATATTGTGCAATTGCAGATATTGATGAAAACGATTTTGTTAGTTCGGTAGTAAATTGTTTTTTAGATGAAAATTTAATAATCTATGATACCATGCGTAAAGGATATGCAGAGATGTCTCGTATCAATCTTGATATTTGTGATGAATTTGAAGTTTGTGAAAAAGAGGTCGGTGCCCAATTCTAACCAGGTGTTATAAGGAGGAAAATACCTATGGTAAGACGGGGAGAGATTTATTATGCTGATTTATCGCCAGTTATAGGTTCGGAGCAAGGTGGAATGCGTCCGGTTTTGATTATTCAAAATAATGTAGGCAACCACTACAGTCCAACCGTTATTATTGCAGCAATAACAGCGAAAATCCAAAAGGCTAAGATGCCTACCCATGTTGAAATCTCAGCAGAAGAGTATAATCTTGAAAAAAATTCTGTTGTCTTGTTAGAACAAATAAGAACAATTGATAAGCAACGTTTACGGGAAAAAGTAACTCAATTAGATTTTAAAATGATGAAAAAAATAGATGAAGCTCTTGAGATAAGTATTGGATTATCAAGACAAGTCTAATAAAAAATGTACCTAGCTTTTAGCGTTCGTTCATTTACGAATGCTTTTTTTATTTGTTTATTTAAATGAAATTGAATAAACGAGAGTAAAATGATATGCTATAAAAGTTGTAAAACGTGGTTCGTTGACCATCCCACGAAAAAAAACTAGGAGGAAGTGGAAATAATGAAAATAAGAAATTTGGTAATAAATGCTGTAGTTGCAGCTTTGTATGTGGCAATCACTTCGGCATTTGCTTTTATGTCTTTTGGAGCAATTCAATTTCGAGTAGCTGAAATGTTAAATCATTTAGCTGTATTTAATAAAAAGTATATTATAGGAATAGTTGGTGGAGTGTTTATTTCTAACCTTTTTTTCTCAACTATGGTTGTCTATGACATAGTATTTGGCGTTGCGCACACGTTGCTGTCGTTACTTATAATGAGTGGGATAACAAGAAAAATAACAAATGATTGGGTGAAGATGAGTGTCAATACGATAGTGTTTACTATCGGTTCAGCCTTGATTGCATTGGAATTATATCTAGCGTTGCAATTGCCGTTCTGGCTTAGCTACTTAACTGTTGCAATTGGTGAATTTGTTGTTATGGGAATTGGTATGCCAATAATGATGTATATCGATAAAAAAATTCACTTTAGTAAACGAATAGAAGGATAGAAAAAAAGCTAAATGCATCAGCATTTAGCTTTTTTAGATAGCAGCAAATTAACTAGCGTTTTTTAAATCTTCTACTTCAACTACGCGAAATCCTTTTTTGCTTAGAGCGACAGTTAATTCTTTTAGACTATCTTTTGTCATGCCAGATTCTAAGGTGATCATTGTACGGCGAACTAAATCATCTTGCTCAACATCTAATGTAATGCAACTGGAAATTGAACAAAAACGGCTAATGATTTTTGCCATGTTTGCTAAGTCGCCCTTTTGACCAGTGGAAGCGATTGTTAAGACATAACTACCTGTATTCACGTTCCAAGATTGTTGAAGCATATTTAACAATGAACTATGAGTTAAAATGCCATAAAATCGACTATCTTCATCCAATACAGAAATGTATGGCAATTCTTTGATCGAGAAAAATACTTTGAAAAAAGATGCGTCAATAGAAATGAACTTAGTAGCATTTTTTAATAAATGCGTTACTGGTAAGTTCATATCTCCACCATTAGCTTTATGACGGTAAATATGCATTTTATAGATATTTCCTCTGAATATTGTTCCAGTTTCATCTAGAATAGGTATACAGCGAAAGCCAGATTTTTCAAGTATGTCGATTGCTTCTTGAAGGGTAACCGTTTCGCTTACAGTAGTAAGTTTATTCTTAGGAATACAAAGAGATTTTATAAGCATTTTGTGTCCTCCTTTAAGGATTGGGAATGATTTATTTAATTTGATAATAACATATAGTGCTTAAGGTATCCAATGCTTTTGAAAACGGATGAAAATTTATTTAATGATAAAGCAGTTAAGCATTAACAACATTAACTTGTCTGAAAGTATTTGGCATTCTATAATAAAAATGCAAATGGAAATTAGAATATAAAAATAACTGATAAAAATAGAAATGCGAGGGAAATGCAGTGAGAAATGAAATGATGTACCGGCCAGTTGTGGATAAAGAAGTAGTGGAGTTTCTTCGAGAAGAACAAAAGCCGCTTGATGGAAGTCTTGGAGAGATTGAACGCCAAGCAAATAAAGAAGGTGTGCCCATCATACCTCATGAAACAGTGGTGTTTTTGAATTTACTGCTAGGGCAGATAAAACCAAAACAAATTTTAGAAATTGGAGCAGCTATCGGCTTCTCATCAAGTTTGATGGCGCAACATGTTGGGGATGAAGGACACGTTACAACAATTGATCGTTATGACGTCATGATTAAAAAAGCAAGAAAAAATTATGAAGTTTTGGGGTTAACGGATAAAGTGACTCTGTTAGAAGGGCAAGCAGCAGATATTCTTTCAACACTAGAAGGGCCGTATGATTTTATTTTTATGGATAGTGCAAAATCCAAGTACTATGATTTTTTCCCGGATTGTATGAGATTATTAAAAAAAGGTGGAATGTTGATTGTTGATGATGTTTTACAAGGTGGAACAATTCTTGCTCCAAAGGAAGAAATACCTAAGAATAGAAGAACGATACATCGCAAATTAAATGCGTTTTTAGATGTAGTCATGCATCATCCATCATTAGAATCAAGTATCGTCCCGTTAGGCGATGGTTTGTTAATGGTAGTGAAACAAGATGATACTGATTTTTCTTATATGATAGAAGACAAGGTTTAAGTATGAAGCGCATTTCAGTAAAAAAATACCATGATGTATATTTTTTACTGAAATGTTTGTAAAATTAACAAAAGAATTAAAGGTTTAGTATTGACGAAAAAGAAAAATCTTGGTATATTAGAACACGTTGTTGCGATAGCAATAGCAAGAAAAAAGAATAAAAAGTAGTTCTTGACAAATATAATGCTGAGATGGTATTATATTGTGGTCATCGAAATTGCGATGTAGCGATTTTTTGGATAATTATACAGAATAAAAAATAATTATTTAAAAGTCGTTGACAACTTATTTGGAAGGTGTTATACTTCAGTAGTTGTCAGATGAAGTGATTGACCTTTGAAAACTAAACAAAGTAAGACGAACCAAATGTGAGGGTGACTCAGCAGTGCTGAGTCAACAGTAACAAAA
>NZ_JBEMBC010000044.1:0-22452 GCF_040274425.1 Carnobacterium sp. | reverse complement strand
GGTTAACTCAAAACTGATTTACATTTGAGTAGACGTAATAAAGCCTAATTCGATTAACTCAGAACCGATTTTCATTTGAGTAGACACAATAAAGCCTAATTCGATTAACTCAAAACCGATTTTTATTTGAGTAGATGCAATAAGCCTTAATTCGACTAACGGAGACTAAAAATCCAGTTGAACTGATCAAATCTAAGTAGCAATACATAGGAATTTATTAAAAATAACGCAGAAATTAAATCTGTTAAAAATTAAAAAAACATTGTTCTTTTAAAATAAGATTAATATACTAAAATCATTAGAATACTATATTTTTAATTTAATTATTCTTTAATTCTAACTTATTTTATTTGTATTAGATATAAAAAGACAATGAATATTTTAAGGAGTGAGAAAATGCTAATTAAAAAATTGGAAGAGAAAAATTATGGTAATAGCGAGTGTCTTTTAAATGAGATGTTACTAAATATAGGCAATACCAACCACTATATTAGAGATAAATTAATCTATAATGCTTTTTTAGAAATGATTACTAAAGATTATTTAACCAAGGAACAATTGAAAAATTTATTTAATCAATTACTATCTAGTCAGTATTTATTGCATGGAATTGGATCTAAGAATAATGATTCGGTTTATAAACGTTCATTTTCAGCACTTGTTCTAGGACTTTTAATTAATAAAGACAAAGAACAGCAGTTTCTTGAAAAGAATCAAATTTCTTTTTTATTAGATACGACTTGTTTTTATCTTATAAATGAACAGGATAAGCGTGGTTTTACAGAAGATAAAGGTTGGGCACACTCGATTGCACATTGTGCTGATTTATTAGACGAGATTATTACTCATCCATCATTTAAACAAAGCATGTATGAAAAAGCGGTAGAAGCACTAGTTTTCTGTGTAAATAGTCCTTTTGTTTATGAAGATGATGAAATAGAAAGACTTTCAACTCCGTCTGCTGCTTTAATCAATCGCTATGGAATCACCCAGGAGTTTATCCATAGAATAGAGAGTTTAATTAATATTTTTTTATCAAAGAGAACCTATAGTCATTTAGATACTCGGATAATTAGTAACGTCCGTAATTACTTAAGAGCTGTGTATTTTAAAGTCAATTTAAAAGAAAATAAACAACTATTGGAAGGACACTTAGAGCGAATAATTACATAATAGAGTTATAATTTTTATCCTATACATTGAGTTTGAAATACTTAAAGGTGGGAATGTGTATGAGAACTGCTAAAAAATATGGTAAAAGACTTGTGAAATTGGTTAAACAGAATGGGTATTATTTAATAGCGTTAATTTATATGGTAATTGGTGCAGCTTATAGCTCTAGGTTGATTTTCAAATATGGTGAAGGAAATTTTTTACTATTCTATATGATTGGATTTTTGGTGCTGATTTTTCTTCTTAAACTGTTTTCTAAAAAATATAGACAAAAAAACTAGAAAATAAAAGATTTGTTTGCATGGTTAAAATATAGGAGGAGTAGAAGTGGGAGAGATTTATTTTGTTCGGCACGTTGAGTCAGATATTAGAGTTCATGATGAGTTTTCAAGACCATTAACTGAAAAAGGATTACAAGATAGAGCATTAGTTACCAATTATTTGAAAGATAAGAATATTCAATACATCTATTCTAGTCCTTATGTCAGAGCAGTTGATACAGTTAAAGAGTTATCTGAAATGCTTGCTATTGATGTAGCGTGTATTGAGGGCTTTAGAGAACGTAGTATTTCTAGTTGGGTTGAGGACTTTAATACTTTTAGTCAGAGACAGTGGGATGACTTTAACTACAGGTTATCTAGTGGAGAATGTCTAAGAGAAGTTCAATTAAGAAATGTAACAGCGTTAATGGAACTAGTGCAGTTACATCCAGAGGGAAATTGTGTTATTGGGAGTCATGGTACAGCTCTAAGTACAATTATCAATCATTTTAATCCTCATTTTGGTTTTGAAGACTTTTCAAAAATAAAAGGGTTAATGCCTTGGATTGTGAAAATTACGTTTATATATCAAGTTGCTATAAAAATAGAGTCTATTGATGTCTTTAAAAATAATGAAATAACAACTATCGGGTTGAGCAAACCTATTTTGACGAATAATTTTAAATGAATTTGGACCCATAAAAAGTAGTAGTAAGGAGATGCTGAGTGGATTACATACATTGGATCAGAAGTTATATTGGTAATCAAGAGATTATCTTAAATTTTTCAGGGGGAATCATAACAAATCAAAAAAATGAAATTTTACTGCAGTTAAGAAGCGATAAAAAATTGTGGGGCTTACCTGGTGGTGCTGTTGAAAAGGGCGAATCAGTTAAACAGACCGCAATCAGAGAAGTATTAGAAGAGACAGGCTTGCATGTGGAAATTGTATCGTTACTAGGTGTTTATTCCAATTATTTTGATACATATCCTAATGGAGATAAAGCTCAAACCATTACAACAATGTTTATTTTTAAACTAGTTGATGGCAACCTTTCTCACGAAAATAGTGAAACGTTAGACTTAGGATTTTTTTCTAGAACTAATCTACCAGAAATAGCCAATCAACAGCACAAAGACGCAATAAAAGATTACTTTTCTGGAAAAATAGGTTTTTATCGTTAGTTCAAATTGACGCTACTAAATAATTTTCAGAAATCTTTTTTGATTTTTGTCACTACTATAGCCAATAGACTCGTAAAATTTATGAGCGCCGAGTCTAGTTTCTCCAGAATTTAAGCGTACGGCAATTAAGTTACGTTCACTAGCTACTTGTTCGATTCTTTGCATTAATTGTTTTCCAATACCTCTTTGCTGATAGTTTTGATTAATTGCCAAAGCCAATACATTTAGCATAGGTTCAGAATAGAGCGCTTCATATAATTCGGCATGCACATAGCCTACAACTATCTCTTCCTCTTCAGCAACGAAAATAATATGATGGTCAGGGTTAATGAGTAACCTTTCCATCTGTTTTTTAGTAATTTCTATGGAAATGTCATATCCTAGAGAATCCGTATTAATTAAGTTGATTGCTTCAGCATCAGTCATCTGCATATCTCGAATTTGAATCATAATTGTCCTCTTTTCATAAAGAATGGTAATGTTATTTTAGCATAACAATTGTAAACATAAGTATTATCACTAAGATTTTTAAGGAAAATTATTCATGGGAGGAAAATAACATATGTTTAAACACGTAATTTGGGATTTTGATGGAACTCTTTTTGATACTTATCCAGTAATGGCAAAAATTTTTAAAGAATTACTGGAGAAAGAAGGAATAGAAGAGCCATTAGATGAAATTATACAATACATGCAAGTATCTATGTCATTTGCTTTAACATACTATGAGAAAAAGTATGCAATAAGCAATGATGTTATTGAGGGCTTTAAAATTCTACGGAAAACTAAAGGAATTGAATTAGCTAAACCATTTGAGGACATTGAAGATATCTGTAAATATATCCATTCAACGAATAGAAAAAACTATTTGTACACTCATAGAGGAAAGTCTGCAGTAGTATTGTTAAAAAAATATGGATTATATGATTATTTTTCTGACTTTATTACGTTTGATCAAGGATTTGAAAGAAAACCAAACCCTGAGGCACTAAATTATCTGATCAATGAGCATGCTATTCAACTTGATGAAGCCCTAATGATTGGAGATCGAGAGCTAGATCTATTAGCTGCAAAAAATGCTGGAGTCAGTGCTTGTTATTTTAACGAGAAAAAGGAAAAAAATAAATATGCTGATTACACAATTGGTCACTTTCAGCAATTGTATTCTATTATTTAGTTTTTTTTAAATATAAATTGTAAGTTAAGAATGCGTATTACTGGAAACGGTTTCCTTGTACCATTATACTTCTTAGTGAGTTAACCAAGCTATTAAATCTTTTAGGAGGAATAGTATATGGTACAAGAAACGTATTTGATTACAGGTGCAGGAACAGGATTTGGAAAAGGTATTGCTTTTGGTCTGGCTGAACAAGGGAAAAAAGTTATCGCCGGAGTCGAAACAATGTCTGAAGTATCCGCATTGTTAAATGAAGCAGAAGAAAAGAAAATTGAGATACAAGTTGAGAAATTGGATGTAACCAATCCAGCAGATAGAGAAAGAGCATGGACTTGGGATATTGATGTCCTCTTGAATAATGCTGGAATTTCAGAAGGCGGATCACTGGTAGATATACCAGAAGAACAATTACGCCGTCAATTTGAAGTGAATGTATTTGGACCAATGTTATTGACCCAAAAAATAGCTAAGACAATGGCAAAAAAACAACGCGGCAAAATCGTATTTATGTCTTCTGTTTCAGGGCTAATGGCAGATCCAATATCAGGCCCTTATGGTGGATCAAAATTCACATTAGAAGCCTTTTCCGAATCGCTAAGCAAAGAACTTCAGGAGTTTAATGTGCAAGTGGCAACTATCAATCCGGGACCATTCTTGACGGGATTCAATGATCGAGAATTCGAAGCATGGAGAACTTGGAGAGACAATCCAGAAGAGCGTCTATTTGATTACGAGCAGTTAGCATTTCCTTATGAGCAATTTGATCCCGAAGAAGTTATCAAAGAGTCCATTAAAGTGCTAACTGGAGAAACAAATGACTATCGAAATGTTATTCCTAAAGCAATGGGATCTATGGTTCAAAAGAGACAAAAAGAACTATGGGATAAAAAGACCGATGAAAATCTAGGTGAAAGACATGAGATGGTCCAAAAATCAATAGATATTGAACCGGCTACAACACCAACAAAAGGGATTGTAAACAAGATAAAAGATAAACTGTAAGCTTAACAAAAAAAGAATTGCCTTTATATGGCAATTCTTTTTTGTTTTTTTACCACCTTACTGTGGACTGTTTTCTGTTTGGTGAAAAATAATGGTTTGAATTTATGATTGATTCATCGAAACCACCATTTCTAAAGCATCTAATGGGACTCGAGTTGTTTTCAGTTGGTATATGATGTTATTCTCTTGCCAACGAATATCTACGTTAACTTCTTCTCCACCTTGTGGGTATTGTATATAAACGATACCTGATCTTTAGGAGCTGGAAGATAATGCTCTTCTAAATATTCTACTATTTTTTTTGCTATTCCAGGGTTATCCATTTGATCTTCGCTAACAGAACGGATAGAAAACAACCAGTTTCCTTCTTCCCAACTAAAGTATTGAGACCCAGCAGCGCCTTCTCCATACCCGGTAATCCCGTAGCCCAAATCAAAGCTGCCTTCCTCGTGTGGTTCTACTGATTTTCCATTTGAGAAGGTGTCCATTTCTTCACTTGCTAAAGCCGGATTTTCATAGACCGTTCCGGTGACTTCGGCTAATTCTCCTTGGACATCCGTATAACTAACGGTATAGTTATCTCCTTCATTGGTTATTAAATCTGCTGTAACCGAAGAAGGTTCCATGGATGGAAAAGTTGTTGGTAATAAGACAAGCTCAGGAATCATTTCGAATTCAGAAGATACATCAATAAGTTCGTTTGAAGGCGTTTCTTGACTTTCTTGATCAGTAGAAGAGCTAGTTGTTTCTTCGCTACTTGAACTGCTACTTGTTTCGGAAACTGCTGAACTGCTTTCGCTGCTAGTAGTGTCCATGCTTTCTACCTTTGATGATTCATTGATAGATGATGACGTGTCAGTTGTATCATCATTGTTTGAACATCCTATCAATATCATTCCACATAATCCTATTATTAAAAATTTGGGAATTGCCTTTTTTTTCATAAAAAGTCCTCCTTTGAAGTTAGTTTAAGGATAACGCTTTCTATATTTAAGGTAAACTAAATAGCCTTGTGAGTGCTGAAGATAGAGCGACTAAGTGTAAGTCATTGTTTACTTAATCAAAAAAAGTAAAAAAATATAGATTCTAAAAAACACGCCATTTAAAATAAATAGCGTGTTTTTTAGAATCTTATTAGCTTGTTGTCAATCGTTTTAATATAAAATTTCGGACTCTTCAATTTGCTTTTGAATCTCTTCTTTGTTATCTTCAAGTTTATTTTGCAGTTCCTTGATAGTTGTTCCGAGGTTTTCAAGCATTTCAATATTTCGTCCAATTTTGTCTTTGGTATCCCAATCAGAAAAAATATTATCAAAGAAAATGTCGAAAGTTTTACCCATACCACTAAATTTTTCATAGCTAAGGTAAGTATCTAAAGAAACATCTTTTAATTCCTTGGCATAACGTCCTAGGAGTTGTTCTAGTTGATTCATTTTAGCTTCAGCTTTATCAATTTTATCGTATTTCATCATATCAACGATAAAACTACTGTCTGTAAACATATCCCAGGTTGAAAAAGAATCAGCTGAATCTAAGTCATCTAACGCAATATCTATTCCATTTAAGACTCTTTCTCCAGCTGCAGATGCTTCCTCAAGTTCAATTAATTCTTGTTTAAGGTGAGCACGTCTGAATTCTTCATTACTAATTTTTTCGCGAAAATCACTATCTTGTCGGTATAAAAGTTCTTTTAACTGATTGAGTTCAGCAGTAGTTTGGTCAATAGCTGTTTGAATATCAGCTAATTCTTCTCTAGATTCTAACATTAATGCTAAAGATAAATCTAATTCCATTTTAGCGGTTAGTTGTTCCTGCATTTCTTTATCTAATTTTTTTTCGTAATTTCCAATTAATCGTTTCAAGAAAGTAGATAACGATTCAGTTTGTAATTTTTCAATGTCTTCGCTTTCTTTATCAAAGTTTGCTTTTGCAGACTCATATCGTATAGTATTTTCTTCAAATCTTATTTTTGAACTTTCTTCTTTTTTTAATAAGGATTTTAATTTTGCTTGTAAGGCTTCATATTTTTCTATCATTAAATCCACTCCTATGTACATTTTATTTAAAAACGATAAAAGCATCTTTCGAGTCTATTATGACTTAAGAGGATAATAATCTCAATAAATAAAAAGTCGATTTTAAATTTAAGGTTCAACTTTGACAGATTTTAATCATCTAATAGGAATTATCATAAAAATAGAGCAATAGTAAATTAACGAAAAATAAAAAAGAAAGAAATGGTTATAATTTGTTTTTATTATTAAGTATAGCGAAAAAAAGAATTAAAGACTAATTGGTATAATTTTTTTTTATACCTTGAAAAATGGGTTAAGGTTATTATTCAAATACTTTTTTAGAACTATCTTCAATGTAAGGGATAGTGATATACTAATCAAAATTAAGTTTTAAGGAGATATTTATGAAAATAAGAGAAGCCAAAATAGAAGATGCAGTAGAACTCTTAGAGGTTATAAAAAATGTAGAAGAATCTGGAAATATGTTATTTGAACCAGGAGAACGTACTATTTCTATCGAGGGTGTAAAACAGATGATTGGTAGACTAAACGAGTCTCCTAAAGGTGCACTATTAGTAGCCATTGAAAACCAATATTTATTAGGATATATGGTGGTGAAAGTTGATCATCCTAAAAGGGTTTCTCATAGAGCATACGTTGCAGTGGGTGTTCATAGTGAATTTCGCGGTAGGGGCGTGGGCACTGAATTATTTTATAAGCTCTTTGAATTAGCAGAACAACAGCAAATTCATCGATTAGAACTGACAGTTTTAACGACCAATGAAGCAGCGCTAAATCTCTATAAAAAAATGGGTTTTAAAATTGAAGGACTAAAGAAAGATTCACTCTGTATTAATGAGGAGTATGAAGATGAATTTTCTCTTTCGAAGTTGATAGGCTAAATTAATTAAAGAGGTTTTTAAGTCATTAATAGGGTGTAATTGTTATGAACATAGTTAGAAACTAATAACTTTTTAAAGTATAATTAAAATAACTTTAGTAATACGTTTTATCTTTTTAGTTCTCTATAATGAAATTGAATAGATAATTTGTCTTAATTATTAATTATCTAGGATAGGAGGAATTTTATGGAATTTTCAGATGTTCTTTTTCAAGTTTATGGAATAATGATTATTGCGTTTTGGCCGGTCGTTTTTATATTTTTTATCTACACCGTATTAAAATTTATAAAATTAACAAAAGAACGAAATAAGTACTTAAGTGAAATTAGCCAAGAACTAAAAAAATACAATAAATAACTATCCTAACCGAAAGTAACAGATTAGAATAGTGCATACTACATATAAAAAATAATTAAGTAGTGTATGACCAGATGGAGTTTTTCCCATCTGGTTTTTAGTTGATATTATCAGTAATTTAAAATTTTTACCTAACCGAAAAGATGCAGAGCAATTATGGATCGTATTTTACATTTAATTATCTTATTTAAAAATAATTAAATGGATCAAATAATTCAAACAAAAAGAACAAAAATGTTTCTTTGTAGGATTTTTTAAAAGATACTTTGTATCTGAGTGCTTTGTATATTGAAACTAATAAAGCTATTAGCATACATAACAAGGAATAACCAATAAGAAATATCAGTATATATAATAGTATTTCCATGGGGTTACTCCATTCTCTCGAAATTTCCTTTATTTTTTTTGTTCTTAAATTGTCCCCATTTAAAATAGCTACTCTTCAGTAATTTCTTTGAGGGTACTAATCGTTGCATAGACTGAAAAAATCAGTATAAATACTAAACTGCTCCATTCTTTAATACCTAATGCAGATAGAGTTGAATCATGCAGGAATGTAAATAGGTAGAGCAAATACCCGATATCTAAAAGAATGATGCCTACTACTTGTAGTCTATAAATACTCAAACTAAAACCTCCTATTTAGATTGACTTTTGACTGAATTTAACATAAATGATATAGGAATAATTATTTAAAAAAAAGCTTAAATATCACAATCATATCTGTTATATTATAGTTGTTATTAAAAAACTATCTGGAGGGATTTATTTGAAGAAATTAGTCTTTATTTTAGGTTGTTTTACTATTTTTTGTTTTGGTGCTAAAGATGTACAGGCTGCAGAGACAATAGCTCCAACTGAGAACACTGTCATTTATGATGTAGAACAGAGTGGATCACAGCAGTTTGAAGTTGAAAATGATTTAGGTGAAAGCTTCATTATTACCGTTGAAAAAGAACCACAATTTTCATTAGCAGCAAGTAGTGTTAGTAATGGTACATACAAAATTACAAAAGAACGGGCGTTACAATGGAAAGCAAGTTATAAAATTGATGTAAGCAACAATAAAATTACTCGAGCACACTCTAGTTCAGCAACTGCCTATACTGGAAGCTTTAAAAGTTTGCTTTTAAAAGTGGATAGTTCTACACAAGCTACTTATTATTTAAAACGAACAGTATTGGGTCTAGAATCTTCCATAAATTTAAGAGCTAAACTATCTGGAAGCAGTATTGCTGTTACTTATTAATTAAGTCAGACGTTAGTTTATTCGCCAAGATATTCAACAGTGGTTGTTCCCCATCCTAAGTAGTCTCCAACAATACTGTAAACAGCAAATGAATTAACGAATAAACAACAAGCACACGCTAAGTAAACAAACTTATACAGTGTGTTTGTTTTTTTATTTCGGTTGATCACAACTGGAGCCACAAGAAAACCTAATGGAGGAATCAAACATCCAATAAAAGCAATAGTTAACAATAGCAGTCCTTCATCTTTTTCAATAAATCCACGAATAAAATCTAACTTTTGGTGGTTTTCTTCAATTTTAATTTCATTTTCATGGATTTTATTCTTAAGTTTTTGATTTTCTTTAAGCAAATCGTCAATCGAAACTTCATAATAAACACTTAGTTTAACTAAATTGTCTAAATCTGGATAACCATTTCCGGTTTCCCATTTTGAAATAGATTGTCTAGAGATTTGTAAATGTTCAGCAACATCTCCTTGCGAAAATCCTTTGTTAACTCTACTTTCTTTCAAGCGTTCTCCTAAAGCCATATGTCGTTCTCCTTTTTGATTATTTTCTTCTATCATACCGAAAATAACGATTGTTGACTATCAACTATTGGTTGCTTTTAGCACCTATTGGTTTACATAGAGGATAAAGGAGAAAAAATATAGTTGTTAAGATGTAATTTCCTATTTACGGCTATGGGTTACTTAGCAAAATAGTTAAATCAGTAGCCATTTCCAGAATACTATAGTGATAAACAGTATTTATCTTATTTCATTATTATTTGTAGTTTATTCTTCATTTAACAAAAAAGATATATTGGTATAAAGCTAAAATGAGGAGAGGTAAAAATGAAAAGTAAATTTAAATTTGCTTTATTAATAGCGTTAGCGATGATAAGTGTAACGGCATGTAAAACTTCAAATGAGAGTTCCTCGAGTATGAGTTCCCAAGAGTCTGAAAGTATAGAAGAACTTATCGTACCCTATTATAAGGATGATGAATTAGTCACACTTGATGCAACGATTAAATTTCTTTCTTACGAAGTAAGGGATGATAAAGAAGGGAATCCAAGCCTTTTGCTATTGGCTGAATATACCAATCTTGCTGATGAAAAAAGGATACCCATACAAGATTTTTGGTATTTTACTGTTAGTCAAACGGTGGAACAAGAAGAAGTCTTTTTAGAAGAACAAGCAGTTATTTCAGAAAAAACTGCTAAGGATAGCAAGTATAGCCATACATTAGGCAATAAGGTATCAGAGGTTGATCCTGGAGAAACCGTTGAATTTATTTATTCCTTAAAATTAGAAAATACTAACCCAGTTAAACTGACTATGATGTCCTTAGTAGATGAGCATATAATAGGAGAAAAGATATTAAACTTAGAATAATTGATTATTTCAGAATAAATCTACTACACATTTTTAGTTATTCTTGATAAAGTTATATGCTTAATAACTTTGGCTAGATGGTTTGAAAACAAATAAAAACCCGTAGAAAATTTCTAGGGGTTTTTATTTACGCCAAAAAGTTGAACAATCTGCTTTATCTGAAATATTAAATTCGATTATTTTTTCAAGTAATGCGAAATCTATCGGACTGTCCCACTGAATACGGAAAATTTCCTTAGTGGGATTATAGCCGGCTTGTACAATTTCATTAGAAAATTGACGTATCCCTGCCTTTTCAGGAGCAACAGACATATGTTGTTTGGCTACACTAAATCCAATAATAAATGTTTCATGATCCGTAAACATAGGCTGATTCCATGCTACTCTTGGTTTCAAGATTGGGAAAGTTTTTGCTACCCAATTCAGTACTTCTTCTGTTCGATCTCGATGTTCAATAGTATCAATTTTTGATAAATAATCTGAAAATGCCTCCACCTTATCCCTCCTAAAATAAATATCATTTAGAATTGTTGTTTAATTGTAGTTATGAGTAATTATTATGTAAAATAAATTTAAGATGAATACCGCTTACCTAATTCTTACTTTAACTATATATTTCGCAATCTAAATAGTCAAATTTCTATTATGAGCCGCTGATTACTTGAAACTAGTAGTTATTTGTAAAAAAGCCTATTAGTTTTGGCAGATTAAAAAATTACTAAACAACTTAAATATATCCCAAAATGATATTTATTTATTGTTAAACGATAATTAAGATGCTAAAATAAAGTTATATTAAGTAAGGGAGGTTTTATTTATGAAACGGGGTACAACAGTTTTTTTAAAAGCAGCATTAATTTTAATAGGTCTTCCTGTTTTTGTGTTGAGTATAGTTGGATTTATTTGGTTAACGAGTAATCCAGCAAATCCAGATTATGATCAGTTACTTTATCCTATTATAATTGGTATGTATATATCTGCCATACCGTTTTTCATTGCTTTATATCAAGCTTTTAAATTGTTAAATCATATTGATATGAACCAAGCGTTCTCTGATCTATCGGTTAAAGCGCTTAAAAATATTAAGTTTTGTGCTTTAATAATCTGTGGTTTATATGTGGTGATGCTGCCATTTGTTTTTGGTGTAGCACAAATGGATGATGCGCCTGGGCTTGTTTTAGTCGGAATGGTTCCAGTCTTTGCATCTTTTGTTATCACAGTGTTTGCAGCAGTTCTTCAAAGACTTTTAGAAGAAGCCATTGATATAAAAAAAGAAAATGATTTAATAGTCTGATCCGAGGTGAGTAATATGGCAATTATAATTAATGTTGACGTGATGTTGGCTAAACGTAAAATGAGCGTAACAGAGCTTTCGAATAAGGTAGGTATTACAATGGCTAATCTTTCTATATTGAAAAATGGAAAAGCGAAAGCTATTCGATTTTCAACGTTAGAGGCGATCTGTAAAGCATTAGATTGCCAGCCAGGAGATATTTTAGAATATAAAAATGATGAACAATAAAATAAATAGAGCTTTACATCAAGTGATGTAGAGCTCTATTTATTTGTGTGCATAACTAGTTTTTGTAAGGTAAACTAAAGGTATCAAACTATAGGAAGTGAAAAGATGTTCAACTTATTTATTTTAATGCTTGAACGTGGCGGATTAATTATTATTTTGGCATATATTTTAATGAATATCCCTTATTTTAAAAATCTTTTAGGAAATCGAAGAAGAGCAAGTACGATGGTTCAGCTGATTGTAGTATTCGGAATATTTGCTATTATTTCTAATTTTACCGGTATAGAAATTGACGGAAATCAAATTATGATTGATCAACCATTTACTGATTTATCCACTCATTCTTCGCTGGCTAATACTCGTGTATTGACGATTGGTGTTTCAGGATTGATAGGAGGACCGATTATCGGTATGAGTGTGGGCATTATTTCAGGAGCGATCCGCTATTTTCAAGGTGGCATGGATGCTTATATTTATGTGATTTCTTCTATTTTAGTTGGATTATTTTCCGGGTTATATGGCTTGAAATCTATTCGGAAAAACACTTATCCAAAAATTGGAGAAGGTCTCGCCATTGGGGCAGCGATGGAAGCTGTTCAAATGGTTTGTATTATTTTATTAAGTACACAATTTCAAGAATCACTAGCGCTAGTACAGTTTATAATCTTGCCAATGGTATTGACGAATAGTATTGGAACGGGAATTTTCTTATCCATTATTGATTCAACGTTGCGTCAGGAAGAACAAACAAGAGCAGTCCAAACGCATGATGTTTTCCAACTAGCCAATGAAACGATGCCTTATTTTCGTTCGGGCATGAATGAAGAATCTTGCACACAAGCAGCAAAAATCATTCAAAAGCTGATTAAAGTTTCTGCCGTAAGTATAACCAACCAAGATAGTATATTGGCACATGTTGGCGCAGCTAGTGACCATCATTTTCCGTCAAAAAAAATAGTGACCAATTTATCTAAAGAAGTTTTGCGAACGGGAGAAATCAAAGAAGCACATTCCCATGAAGAAATCGGGTGCAATCATACTGGCTGCCCATTAGAAGCAGCAATCGTTATTCCGTTAAAGTCAAAGGAAAAAACGATTGGAACGTTAAAGTTGTATTTCACTGACGCCTCAAAACTGACCTTTGTTGAAAGACAATTGGCTGAAGGCTTGGCCACTATATTTTCCAGCCAAATTGAACTTGGCGAAATGGAATTACAAAGTCAGCTCTTACAAGACGCAGAAATAAAATCGCTGCAAGCTCAAGTAAATCCGCATTTTTTCTTTAATACTATTAATACCATTTCTGCGCTGATCCGTGTAGATAGCGAAAAAGCTCGTGAAATGTTGTTACAACTGAGTACTTTTTTTCGATCAAATTTACAAGGAGCCAGAACGAATGTGATCCCTTTAGAAAAAGAACTCCTTCAAGTGGAAGCTTATATGAACTTGGAACAAGCGCGTTTTCCAGACCGTTATCAAGTCGAATTGAACATAGAAGATGGATTAAAGGATATCTTGTTGCCTCCGTTTGTGATTCAGATTTTGGTAGAAAATGCCTTTAAACATGCCTTTAAAAACCGAAAAGTGGATAATCTAGTCCAAGTAACGGTCAATAAGATGGATCAGGACATTCTCGTAAGTGTAAAAGATAATGGATATGGGATAGAAGAGGATAGGATGGGAAAATTAGGTAAAGAAAATGTTCCATCTGAAAAAGGAACCGGCTCAGCTTTAGAGAATTTAAATAAGCGTCTGATCAGTTTATTTGGGGATAAAGCTCAATTGAACTTCGAGTCTTCAAAGCAAGGAACCGTTGTTTTTTGTAAGATACCTTATCAAGGAAAGGATGAATAAGCATGCATACCCTAATAGTGGATGATGAACCCTTAGCAAGAAATGAGTTGGCGTATTTATTGGAACGTTGCGAAGGGATTGCATCTGTTGTTGAAGCGGAATCGATTGAAGAAGCTTTAGAAAAAATGCTACAATATGAAATTGACTTGATTTTCTTAGATATTCATTTGACCAGTGAAAGTGGACTGACGTTAGCGAATAAAATTAATCAATTAAAAAATCCGCCAATGGTTATCTTTGCGACAGCTTATGATGAATATGCGATCAAGGCATTTGAATTAAATGCAACGGACTATGTCTTAAAACCATTTGAATGGCCTCGAATTCAGGATGCTGTGCAAAAAGCGTGGGCTAGTTATAAAAAAGAACAAGTTCATTTGCAGGAGAATAAGCCAGAATTTTTGAAGACGATTCCTATTCAAATGGACGAACGCATTTATATTGTTAAAATTGAAGACATTATTGCGATTGCTGTGGATAATGGCATCACAACTATTTATACTATCGAGAGAGAGTATACTACAAATGAACCGTTAAATGCCTATGAAGAAAAAGTAAAAGGACATGCCTTTTTACGTGTGCATCGTTCTTATCTGCTTAACGTAAAAGAAATCCTAGAAATACAACCGTGGTTTAACCACACGTTTCTTGTTACTATGAGTAATCAAGTAAAGATCCCGGTAAGCAGACACTATATGAAGCAATTTAAAGAAGAAGTAGGATTGTAATGGCTCATCAATCAAATGAATTTGAGAACTGCAGGCGAGCATGTTAGCCTGCAGTTTTGCTATGTCAGCTTGAATTGAATCTTAAGCCTCACTTTTTATAGTACAGTAGGGCTATTAAAAAAAGTGGTAACTTTTTTATTTAATACTATAAGGAGGTAGGAAAGCATGATTACATTGTTGGGTGGTATCGCGTTATTAATTTTAGGTTATTTTGTTTATGGAAAGTATATTGAAAAGAATTTTGGGATTGATCCGGATCGTACAACACCTGCAGAAGCGTTAAGGGACGGATATGATTTTATTCCGATGTCTAAATCAAAAAATGCTATTATTCAATTATTAAATATTGCAGGAACAGGACCTATTTTTGGTCCGATAATGGGAGCGCTTTACGGACCAGTTGCTTACATTTGGATTATCGTAGGCTGTATTCTAGGAGGGGCCGTACATGACTATATGCTAGGTATGATTTCTTTACGAAATGATGGCGCCCATTTACCAGAATTAGCTAGTAAATACTTAGGAAAACCAGTAAAACATGTCGTGAATATTTTCTCTATGTTGCTTTTGATGTTAGTTGGTACTGTTTTTGTTACTTCACCAGCTAACTTGATTGAAAGTATTACTCCCGATTGGTTAACATTAGGAGTAATTATTGGATTGATTTTTGTTTATTATCTAGTTTCAACCATTTTACCAATCGATAAAGCGATGGGAGCTGTTTACCCTTACTTTGGTGCTATTTTAATTATCAGCACACTAGCTATTGGATTGAGTTTGATTTTTGGCGGACACACCATTCCGAACTTAACACCAGGCACGATGCAAAATTTCAATCCAGAAGGTACACCAATTTTTCCTGCTTTATTCTTTACCATTTCTTGTGGAGCTTTATCTGGTTTCCACGCTACGCAAGCGCCAATGGTTTCTAGAACATCTAAAAATGAAAAAGAAGGACGCTTTACTTTTTATGGCATGATGATCGCTGAGGGTGTAATTGCAATGATTTGGGCAGCAGCTTCTATGTCTTTATTTGATGGACAGACACTCAGCCAAATGATCAATAATGGAACGCCTTCACTTGTAGTCAACCAAGTATCTTACATGCTACTAGGCAGTGTGTTTGGGACAGTTGCGATTATAGGGGTAATTGTGTTGCCGATTTCTTCAGGACTTTCTGCATTTAGAAGTTTACGGACAATAACAGCAGATTACTTGCATATTAAACAAGATACACTGAAAAAAGTATTGATGGTAACCATTCCTTTATATATTATTTCATTAATTCTAACGCAAGTTGATTTTAATATTTTATGGAGATATTTCAACTGGGCAAATCAAGTTACGGCAGTAATCTCTTTATTGGTCTCAACACGTTACTTGTATTTGAAAAATAAAAATTATTTTGTGACTCTTCTTCCCGGAATATTCATGCTCTATGCTTGTGTGGTTTATATATTCAGTGAACCAATTGGATTGGGAATGGGTTTGAGCACATTAACGTATATCTTAAGTTCAATCTTAACACTTGGTATAATGGTCCTTTATTGGGAAACCGGTAAAAAACAAAAAAGAGATTTGGATCCATCAGATGAATTGTTGAACGATCAATTGCCAATAGGTACATTTTCATCACATAATTAATAAATTTAGGTGTGAAAAAAATGATTGGACTATAAAAAATATAAATACCACTAAATAAAATCAGCACAAAAAATACACACTAAATCCAGTGTGTATTTTTTGTTTTTATTTGTGTAAATGTTGAAACTCACTTATAACAACGTTTTCACTGCAAAAGTGTTGGCACAAAATTTGCTTTATATACAATGTAGAGACAAATAATAACAATAGAATTAGAAATTTTGAAGAAGCATTCAATGTAAAATAATTTTTTTTATTCACTTAGTTAATTAAATTAATTAAGTTGGATAAAAATGGTTGGATTTTATTGTAAAGGTGGGAAGAGATGGTTCGAGGGACGTTTAAACTGATGAAGTCCGTTAATAAATCAACAATTTTAAATAAGATTAGACAGTCTGGTCCTATATCTAGAGCTGAGATTGCAAAAGTCACAGGGATAACACCACCAACTGTCAGTAGTATTGTGAAGGAACTAATGGATGAACAGTTAGTGGCAGAAAGTATTTTAGGAGCATCTCAAGGTGGAAGAAAACCAACGATGCTGTTGTTGAATAGAAACGAACATTATGTAATTGGAGTAGACGCTGGTTCTGATTCAATAAAAGCATGTGTGAGTGATTTGGTTGGAACGATTCTAGTACGATCAGAATTACCGATTCAATCACATACGACCATAGATAGTTTCCTAGCTGTACTGATTCAAGCCATTCAACTTGTTATCAAGGATATGGGAGCCGAGGGAGATAAAATAAAAGGCATCGGAATTGCAATGCATGGAGTAGTGGAAGTTGCTACAGGAACTTCTTTATATTCAGCCAATTCTGGATTGAGAAATGTGCATATAAAAGAAGTGTTGGAAGAAACTTTTGATCTTCAAGTCATCGTTGAAAACAATTCGCGGGCAATGGCGTTAGGCGAATATTGGTTTGGCAATTATGGAACATTAAAGTCGTTTGCTACTATAAATATTGGCCGTGGGGTAGGTTCAGGGATCATTGAGAATGGAAACTTACGTTATGGAGCACAAGACATTGCAGGTGAAATTGGGCATATGACGATTTCGTTAGATGGAGAAAAATGCAGTTGTGGTAATCTGGGTTGTTTTGAAACATTTGTAACTGGGGATGCGATTGTTCGCAGAGCAAAAAAACAACTAGTAGATGCACCAGACGACCTGACTGGAGAGAAAGTTTATGAATACGCTTTAAGTGGACAAAAAGCGTATCAAAAAATATTAGAAGAAACAGGAACCTTGATTGGAATTGGTATTGTTAACTTGATTCATTCTGTGAATCCAGAAAAAATTGTTATCGGTGGAGGTGTGATGAAAAGCCATGAGTTTTTGATGCCCAGTATCATGGCCACTATTCAACAACGAGCCTTAACAGAACAAGCAAGGAAGAATACATTGATCACATTGTCTAGAGTAGGAGATGATGCAACCGTTTTAGGAGCAGCAGCACTATTATTGACGAAGTTATTCTAAACTAGCTTATTAAGAGAAACCGTAAATAGTGGAGGTGTAAGATGATTACTTATCAAATCGTTCAATCAAACGATTATAAAAAAGTCCTCAAACTGAAAAATTATTGTTTTCGTCCAGCATACGAAGGCAAGCGATTAGAGGATTTTATGCATTGGGTCAACGTCAGTACCATTCAAGGAGCTTTTGACAAGAAAGAACTCGTTTCGCAATTAATTATTTTACCGCTTCAGATGACTGTTTTCGGAGTTCCTTATAATATGGGAGGAATTGGTTTTGTATCAACGTATCCTGAATACCGAAATGCAGGCATCATGAAGCAAGTATTATTACGCTCATTAGAGACAATGCGTGAAAGAGGGCAACTGTTATCGGTATTAAGTCCTTTTTCTGTTTCATTTTATCGTCATTTCGGCTGGGAATTATTTTTTGATAAAGTGCAGTATGAATTGCCAGCTCAGCAATTGGTTCCCTCAGGAAAAACAACAGGGAACATTCATCGATTTGACGAATTAGATCCAGATTTTGATCATTGGTTCAGTAAGATAAAAACATTTTACAATGAACAAATCGCTATTCAAAATGGGCGAATGATTCGCGAAGATGATTGGTGGCAACGCTTGTTAAATCGTACATCTGGTAATTCTTTTGCTGTATATACAGACGACTTTGGAAAGGTTATGGGATACATTCGTTATACCATTCAAAACTTAACATTGGAACTGTTAGATTTTAATGCCATAAGTTATGAAAGCCAACAGAATCTGTGGCAATTCATTCAATCACATACAGCGGAAGTTGAAAAAATTATTGGAGAAGCTTCAAATCAGGAGTCGTTTGGAACCGCTTTTTTAAACCCACAGTTTCAACAGAAAATTGTACAAGATAAAATGATTCGAATTGTCGACGTGGAACGCTTTTTGCAATCCTTTCCTTTTCGTAAGATCGATGAGCCGCTTTATCTGAGTGTTCAAGATAAGCAAGCAGAATGGAACAATCAAATCTTTAAAATTGAGCAAGAAGGACAAGTAACGATTGTTAAAACACCAAAAAATGAAGAAACGTTAACAATGGATATTGGAAAACTATCTGCCTTGATGATTGGTTACCATTCGCTAGATTGGTATGTTTTCCGTAAAGAGGCAGAGGGATCGGATAAGACTATCAATCAATGGAGTAATGCTTTGCCAAAAGGTTATCCAAGCTTTTATGATTATTTTTAAGTTGAAAAAAAAGGAGCAGAATAAATGATGAGAAAGTTAGGAATTTCAGTTTACCCAAATCACAGTAATTTAGCAGATATTAAAGAATATATAAAGCTGGCTTCTAGCTATGGATTTAAGCGTATTTTTAGTTGCTTGTTATCCGTTGAAGGAGATAAACAAACCGTCGTGGATGAGTTCGCTGAAATGATCAGCTTTGCCATGGAATATGGTATGGAAGTCATTGTCGATGTTAGTCCTTCTGTCTTTAACGATCTTGGCATCAGTTACGACGATTTGACATTTTTTAAAGAAATCGGAGCAGATGGTATTCGTCTAGACTTGGGCTTTACAGGGAATGAAGAATCAATCATGACGTTTAATCCACAAGAGTTAAAAATCGAATTGAATATTAGTAATGGTACTCGTTATTTAGAAAATATTTTGAGTTATCAAGCTAATGCCGAAAATTTATTAGGGTGCCATAACTTCTATCCGCATCGTTACACCGGTCTAAGTTATGACCATTTTATTGAGACATCTAAGCAATACAAAAATAATGGCATTCGAACAGCAGCGTTTGTTAGTTCGCAAAAAGCAACTATTGGTCCTTGGCCAGTCAGTGAAGGATTATGTACTCTAGAAATGCATCGTGAGTGGCCGATAGCCGTTCAAGCTAAACATCTTTGGGCAACAGATGTCATCGATGATGTGATTATTGGCAATGCTTTTGCTTCTGAAGAGGAATTAAAAGCCTTAAGTACAATTGATCCTTATCAACTGACACTAAATGTTGAATTAGTTGAAGATATTCCAGAAACAGAACGGAAAATTGTGTTGGAAGAATTTCATTTCAACCGTGGAGATGTATCGGATTATGTCATTCGCTCCACACAAAGTCGCGTCAAATATAACGGTGTCAATTTCCCGGTATTTAATACCCCAAGTATTATTGAAAGGGGGGATATCATTATTGAAAGTTCGCTTTACGAACGTTATGCCGGAGAATTGCAACTAGCGCGATTGCCAATGCAGAATTCAGGTAAATCAAATGTCGTTGGGCGAGTAGTGGAAAGTGAAATGGTATTATTGGACTTGATTAAGCCATGGCAGAAATTTAAATTCCAAATTTTACCAAAAGTTAGATAAAGGACTTATTGTTTTAAATAAACTATTAAAAGATACATAAGGAGGAATTATTAATGAACGGTTTTATTGAATTTATGGAAACACACTTTATTCCACGCGCTTCAAAAATTGGTGCACAACGTCATTTAGTAGCAATTCGAGATTCTTTTATTGTTACAATGCCCTTAATGATTTTAGGATCATTAGTAGTCTTGATCAACAACTTACCTATCCCAGCTTATCAAAATTTTATGAATAATATTTTTGGCGAAGAATTATGGAAATCTTTTGGAGGAAATGTCTGGAATGGAACATTTGGTATTTTATCCGTCCTAGTTGCATTCCTAGTTGCGCACAACTTAGCCAAAGATTATGATAAAGACGGCGTAGCTGCCGGAGTTGTATCTGTAGCGTCTTTCTTCGCATTAGGTGGATTAACAGGGATGTCTTCAAATGGATTATTCATTGCTTTGATCGTAGGGTTGGTTTCTGCTGAGATCTTCTCACGTTTGTCAGGAAATGATAAATTGGTTGTCACAATGCCAGAAGGTGTTCCTCCAGCAGTGGCTAAATCATTTGCAGCTTTATTGCCAGCCATGATCACGATCAGTATATTTGGTTTGATTTGTACGATCTTTATTGGATTTGGTGTAACAGATATTGTAACTTCATTTTATGATTTAGTTCAACAACCATTTATGGGATTAGCGAATACATTACCTTCAGCTCTTCTGTTGGCTTTCATCACGCCGTTTCTATGGTTCTTTGGACTACATGGTGCTAATATGATTGAACCTTTGATGCAAACGATTAATGCACCAGCCATTGAAGCAAATATGGCAGCTGTGACAAATGGAGATGTTGCACCTTATATTGTTAATAAACCATTCTTTGATTCTTTTGTTAACTTAGGTGGAACAGGAGCAACATTGGGTCTGATTATTGCAATTTTTATTTTTGCTCGTCGCAATAAAGCTTATAAAGTTATAACGGGTTTAAGTACGGCTCCGGGAATTTTTAATATCAATGAGCCTATGATGTTTGGGTTACCAATTGTATTGAATCCAATTCTGTTCATTCCATTTATCTTAACACCAGTTGTTTTGGTTCTCGTAGCTTATACAGCAACGAAGATTGGATTGGTTCCGGCAGCAGTAACCATGCCACCATGGGTAACTCCTCCGATTATTGGTGGGGTCTTGGCTACACAGAGTATTGCAGGCGGGGTATTAGCTGCAGTCAATTTAGTTATTTCTGTTGTTATCTACGCACCGTTCGTTAAAATAGCAGATATTCAAGCTACAAAAAAAGCTGAGGAAGCTCAAGCTGAAGAAAATTCAGTTGTTTAACCAATAACTAAAGTTAAAGTATAATCAAACTAAAAAGAGCTAAACCTCCGTTTTAAGGAAGTTTAGCTCTTTTTAGTTTGCAATAAAACAGTAATAAATATTTAGCTTTTATGTCATAGAAAATTTGACATTTGATAATAGTTTAATGCGTTCCTCATAGAATTTAGCATAAGTTGTTCGCTTGTAGGGTGTTAACCAGATATAAGGTATGCCAAATGTGAATAACGCTAAGATGTCCCAAAGAAGAAACGATAGATCTAGAATAAACCATTCCATCTTGAATCCTTCCATTAATTCTTCGCTTCTATAAAGAGCATCTCTGTAACTTAGTTCTTCATTGTCTACCAATAAGTATGAGACTAGAGAATAGGAATAGCTTTTATATATGCCAGGTATGATTAAGAAAAGCGACCAAAATAAGATTGAAATTTCTCTTAACCACATGGTCAATATGTATCGTATGCCATGGTTTTTAACGGTTTCTAACACGTCTTTTTGAAAAGAAAACTGTTGATTCCGACTAAATCTTAAAATCCCTTTATCAATGAAAGGAGAAAGAGAAGAAGTAAGGATACCAATAATTATTGAACTAATAAAACTAAGAAGTAAATTTGAATTATCTGTTTCTTGTAATGTTCCATAAACATCAAGTGCAATTGGAATACTGGTTAGTAATACTATCGTTAAAAAGTTTTGTTTTAAGGTTCCTCGTGCAAATTTTTTTATGTATTTTCTGTCCAAATAAATCCCCCATTGTCTCTATTTGATATGCTCCCAATATAGTAGACAGTAGAAATAATAAAAATTCTACTTTACTATACTGGGGGTATTTTTTTGCGT
>NZ_JBEMBC010000043.1:0-22707 GCF_040274425.1 Carnobacterium sp. | reverse complement strand
CGGAAATACATTTTGAGTGTACCACGAATGGCTTTTTTATTTGTCTAGCTTAATTTTACAATCGGCGAAATAAACTACATGTAAAACCAATTAGAATATATGTTATTCCCATCCAAATAAATGCTGACCCTACTCCTTTGCTTTGAATCAATTGATTGGCAATAGGAGCTGCTATTATAGCTGCTCCGCCCATTCCAGCAGTAATTAATCCCGAAGCTAATCCTTTTTTATCAGGAAAAAAGCGGATCGTGTTACTTAAACAGCCAGAATAAGCGAAACCTTGCCCAAATCCAGCTAAAACACCGTAGTAAAGATACAACTGGAATAAACTAGTCGCTGTTCCAGTTAAAGCAAAACCTGCCCCAAACAATACAGCTCCTATCATAATACTCCACTTTGACCATCCTTTATCTGTCAAAAATCCCCCTAACACCATAGGAATTGGTCCTAAAGCTGCATTAATAGCAAAAGCCGTCATTACTTCTCCCATTGTCCAACCATTTGTTTCAGATAAAGGTCCTGCTAAAACGCTAAATGCATAAATTGCTCCTGTACACATTAAAATTCCCATTGAACTAATTAATACTATCCAACGATTTGGCTGTTTAGACATGAATTAAGCACTCCTTTTCTGTATTAGTCAAAATAATTTTTTTTAATCCTCCCCATTTTTCTTCAAACATCCCATTATCCATCTCTTTTAAGTTTTCTGCTATTAAAGGAACAAAATCCATTTGTGCTAAAATATCTTGTTCTAAATCGATACCAGGAGCTATTTCAATTAGTCTTAACTTTCCATCTTGTAAATCAAATACTGCGCGTTCAGTTACATAAAGCACTTCTTGTTTAATGCTTGACGCATATTGACCACTAAACGTAATTTGTTCAACATCCTTTAAGAATTTTTTAACTCTACCTTCTTGTAAAATCGTTAATCGACCTTCTCTTACTTCTTCTTTTAAACCTCCAGCTGTAAATGTACCAGCAAAGACTAATTTTTTAGCTGCTTGTGAGATATTAATAAAACCACCACAGCCTGCTACGCGTCCACTAAACTTAGAAACATTTACATTTCCAAATCGATCACTTTGAGCTAATCCTAAAACAGATAAATCTAATCCTCCACCATCATAAAAGTCAAATTGAGAATGATGATCGACGATTGCTTCACTATTGTAAGCATGGCCAAAGTCTTTTAATCCAGCTGGAACACCACCCACTGAACCTGCTTCTGTTGTTAAATTCAACTGATCGCTGACTCCTTCTTCTGCTGCAACAGTAGCTACATTTACTGGGATACCTACTCCTAAATTCAAAATAGTTTCTGGAACTAGTTCAGCAGCAGCGCGGCGAGCAATTACTTTACGAGCGTCTAATTCTATAGGTACAACTGAATCTAAAGGTACTTTTACTTGCCCAGAAAAAGCTGGGTTGTATTGTGTGTTTTCTGTTTGGAAATGGTTTATAGGTTCGGAAACAACAATATAGTCGACTAAAATACCAGGTACTCTTACATCTTTTGGGTTCAATGATCCTGCCACTGCTAATGATTCCACTTGAGCGATCACGATTCCTCCTGAATTTTTAGCTGCTTGAGCGACAGGTAATACTTCCATATGCAGGCCTTCTTTTTCTAAAGTTAAATTACCTTTTTCATCTGCAACAGTCCCTCTAATTAAACCAACATTAATAGGAAAACTTTTATAAAATAACCATTCATCTCCTGCAATATCAACTAATTCTACTAACTCCTCGGTTGTACAGTCTGATATTTTCCCTCCTTCTAAGCGAGGATCAACAAAAGTCCGCATGCCTACTTTCGTAAATAAACCAGGACGTTTAGCAGCAATTTCACGGTACAATTGCGTAATTACACCTTGAGGCAAGTTATATGCTTCACACTTGTTTTCCATAATAAGGTCGCTGATTTGCGGAGAAGCATTTACAATACCTCCAATCCATCTCTTGATTAGTCCATCATGTGCTAAATGACTCATTCCTTTTGTTCTGCGATCTCCCACAGCGCTTGCATGCATAACCGTTAAACCTTTTGGATGTGTCTCTTCTTTAAAACGATTTTCAATGGCTATCAACGTTTCTTCGTTTACACATGACATACCAAAACCGGTTACTGCTACCGTACTATTATCTTTGATTAATTTTGCAGCTTCTGCTGCTGTAATTACTTTTGTCATTATAATAAGCTCCTTTTGTGATTTTATTAACATACTCTTTTAAAAAAAAGCTTTATGCTTTTTTCCTTTAAACTAAGTGTATTCTATAAGAGAAGAGCGCTACAAATGGCTTTTAAAACTTATTTTTGTATACTCTACTCTACTTCTTTTAGTACGTGATTTTCAGTGAAGCTGCTTTTTTTTCTGCTTCATTGAATAATTCTTCAATAATTTGTTTAGCTGGACGAATATTTTTAATCATACCAGCAATTTCACCTGCCATTGCAGACCCAGTTTCCATATCACCATCATAAACAGCTCTAGATAATGAACCAAGAGTTAATTTTTCCAACTCTTCGTGTGGAGCATTTGCTTCTTCCAGTTTTGCAAATTTAACCAACATTGGATTTTTCAATGATCGAACTGGGTCTTTTGCTTTACGACCCGTTACAATTGTATCCGTATCAATAGCGTTGATCAGACGTTCTTTATAACTATCTGGAATCGGACATTCTTCAGCTGATAAAAATAATGTCCCTACTTGTACACCTTGTGCTCCCAATGCATACACGGCAGCAAGCGAACGTCCATCACCCACACCACCAGCACCTAATACAGGTATATCTACTGCATCAACAATTTGTGGCAATAAAGACATTGTTGAAGTTTGACCAATGTGCCCTCCTGCTTCTTGACCTTCCGCAACAACTGCATCTACTCCAGCTGCTTGCATTTTAATAGCATGTCTCACAGAAGCGATAACTGGGATGACTTTTACACCTGCTTCTTTAAACGCTGGGATATATTTTTCAGGAGATCCAGCACCTGTTGTAACAATTTTTACTTTTTCATCAAGAATAACTTGAGCTAATTCATCACAATTCGGCATTTGTAACATCAAATTAACAGCAAACGGTTTTTTAGTGATCTCTCTTGTTAATCTAATTTCTTCGCGTAATTGATCTGCTGACCAGCCGCCTGATCCCAGAATACCTAATCCGCCTGCTTCTGAAACAGCTCCGGCTATTTTATGTGTTGCAATTCTTGCCATAGCCCCTTGAAAAATTGGGTATTCGATTCCTAACATTTCACATATTGTTGTCATTATTTTTTTCCTTCTCTCTTGTTAATCTATTAACTTTATAGATTTATTATAGATTAAAATTTCAACATTGTGAAATTACTCTTTTATTAATAAAGCTATGCTATTTTAATAATTTATTTCATCTAAATTGACTTAAAAATTTTAAAAACCTTTTAAAATTAACGTTTAAAAATAAAAATTAACTGCTATACTATTAAATATAAGCATAAATTTTTCTAATTAAGTTATAAGTTGTTATAGTTCCAATAACTTTTTTATTATATATTGTGAAAGTGTTATTTTTCACTATAATAGAAATAAATAGATTACCCTTATAAAAAACCCCATTTTATAGTTGGTAATCACTCATAGAAAGGAAACCAACTAAATGTATAACAATATGACCGTTCGCTATTTAGAAGCTCTTGTAACTGAGGGTACTTTTACTCAAGCAGCAAAATCTCTCTACATTTCTCAACCCTATCTCAGCAAATACATCACTAAACTTGAAGAGGAACTAAAAACATCACTAGTAGACAGAACACATAACCCAATCGAATTATCTTATTCAGGTGAACGTTACCTTCTGTACATGAAATCCATTCAAGAACAATATGATGACATGTTAAACGAATTATCTCTAATAACTAATTTAAAAAAAGGTCGCCTACGAATAGGAGTCCAGTCACTTATGGGAACCTTTTTACTCCCTATGATTCTACCTTCATTTCACGAACAATACTCAGAAATTGAATTTAAAATTTTAGAACAAAGTCCAAAATTAACTGAACAAGATATTCAAGAAAGCAAATTAGATTTTTATTTAGGTTTGATGCCTACTAACAATGAAAACCTTTCTCCTATTGTCTTATCCCAAGACCGATGGTGTGTGATTGTACCAAAGACAAGTGCTCTTTATCAACCAGGTTTAAAAACGATAGAGAATTTCCCATATCCTTTAAGCATTTTAAAAAACGAAAAATACGTTCTGACAAATCACGAATCAGGTATCCGTAGACAAACTAATGATTTTTTTAAGAAGCTCAGCATTAAAGCAGACATTGTATTAGAGAGTAGAAATATCTATACCGTTTCTGCTCTTGCCAGAAACGGTATAGGTTTAACTTTTTTACCAGAAAGTGCCCTATCTGAAATCGAGTCCTTTGATCAGTATAATATCTTCTACATCGATCCTAAGTTTATACGCGTACAATATTTTATTGCTTATAAAAAAAATAAAGCTTTATCTGCTTTAGAATTGGCTTTCATTGAACACGCAAAAAAACAATTACTAATTTACTCGCAAATATGATGCTGCTCTCTCTACAAAGTAAAAGCTAAAAGTTATACCCATTTCCAAGTTACTCTATAGGCAGATTATTTCATAAAAATGCAGATAAGTGGTAAGGTACTTTTTGGAACAAATACTTATTACTGGGGGCCATTTTTTTGAAAATTATTGTCGTAGGAACATCACATGCTGGCTATGAAGCCATTCAAACATTATTGAAGGAGCAGCCAGATGCTGAATTGCATTTGTATGAACGCGGAGATACCGCATCATTCTTATCTTGTGGAATTCAAAGTTACTTAGAAGGCATTGCCGAATCTTTAGATAGTTTACATTATGCAACAGAGGGTTCGTATATCGAACAAAATGTAAATGTTCATATGAATAGTGACGTTGTTGGGATTAACCCCAAAGCTAAAACCATTACTGTTAAAACAACTGACGGAGAAACTGAAGAAAGCTATGATAAATTGATTCTTTCTCCTGGTGCAGCGCCTGTAAAAATTCCAATTCCTGGTGCTGACTTAGATAATATCTTCTATGTACGTGGCCGTAATTGGGCTGAAAAAGTTAAAACACGTATGGGTCAATCGAAAAAAGCGGTTGTTGTCGGTGGAGGTTACATCGGTATTGAAGTAGCTGAAGCATTTGCTAAAGTAGGTATTAAGACAACGGTTATTGATTCTTTAGACCGCGTATTGAATACGTACCTAGATAAAGAATTTGTTGATGTATTGAACGAAAATATGGATCAAAACGGATTGACTGTTCGCACAAGCGAAATGGTTAAAGAAGTTGTTGGCGAAAACGGAACCGTTAAAAAAGTTGTAACGGATAAAGGGGAATACGAAGCAGACACTGTAATTATGGCTGTTGGTGTTCGTCCAAATACGAAATGGCTTCAAGGGATCGTTGAATTAAACCCAGACGGTACAGTCGTTATTGACGACTACCTAGAAACCTCTGAAAAAGATATTTTTGCAATGGGAGATGCTACAAAAATTCCATTTGCGCCAAATCATGGTTCAAAACTAATTGCTTTAGCATCTAATGCTCGTCGTCAAGGAGTGATTGCAGCTAAAAACATTTTAGAGAAAAAAGTAAAAATGCCTGAAGTATCTGGGACATCTGGTTTAACATTATTCGACTACAAATTAGCTTCTACAGGTGTGAAAGATATCGATCAAGACTCCATTGATGCTGAAGTAGCTAGCACATTCGTAGTAGAAAATATTCGTCCTACTTTTATTGATGACGAAAAAGTCATGATGAAAATTCACTTTGAAAAAGACAGTCACCGCATTGTGGGTGCTCAATTGATGTCAACTTATGACGTTACAGCTTCTATCAATGTACTATCGGTAGCTATCTCTTCAGGTTGGACGTTAGAAAAATTAGCCTTTGCTGATTTCTTCTTCCAACCAGGATTCAACCGTCCTTGGAACTACCTAAATGTCCTTGCTCAAAAAGCATTAGACGGTAATTTTGATAGCGAAAAGTTATAATACTTTTTCGTAAAAATGATAAATAAAAAAAGTTGATAAATTTAAAAAACTAGTACAATAAAAAACAGCTTTACATTAGGAAAATTTCCTAATTCGAAGCTGTTTTTATACTCCTAAAGCTAAAGTTTATACATACTTTTTATGAGTGTTTTATGAAAACAAAAAAAACACTCCCAAAAAAACTGGAAAGTGCCTCTAACTTTCTTATACTAACTGATGAACATTTTTAAAATTGAATAGATTTACGTACTTTTTCATCCTATTTTGCATTAAAAAAAGAGCCAGAAAAGTAAAAATTTTTCTGGCTCCTTTTTTAGCTAGATTATACACCAGCTTCTTTGTGCATTTTTATCTATTATTTAGCGTTTTTGTCGATGAATGCTACGAATGCATCTGTAACAGTTTGTAGGAATTCCACTGTTCCTGGTACTACTTGTCCATCTTCACCAATTGCTTTAGTTGCATCAATATAAAGTTCTGGTTGAGCCATAACTGGGCTGTCACCGAATACTAATGATTGACGAATTTGGTGGTTAGCTAATACACCAGAAATACCTGATGGAGATACTGAACCAACAAGAACTGGTTTACCTGGCCAAATGCTTTCGCCCCATGGACGAGAACCAACATCAATAGCATTTTTCAATGAAGCTGGCATACCACGGTTGTATTCTGGAGTTATGAATACATATGCGTCTTGTTCTTTCATTTCTTTACGGAAACGAGTGTAACTTTCTGGAGCATTTTCTTCTAAATCTTCATTGTAAACTGGTAAGTCGCCAATTTCAATAAATGTTACAGTAGCATCAGCTGGGAATAACTCAGCTAATTTTTTTGCTACAATTTTATTTAAAGAATCTTTACGTAAACTTCCTACTAAAATACCAATATTTTTTGTCATGAATAATTACCTCCGAATGATTTATTTTGTTTTGCCTTATAAATACATCTTACACCTTTTACTTACTTTTTACAAGTAAAAAGTAAAATAATTTTACACTTATTATGAATTCCTTATTTTTCCGCCTTAAATCCCGGAATTGGCTCTATTAATAATGCCTTTTGATATTTGTCATAATAAGTAACTTGCTTTGATACTAAATCACTTGTCCAAACTGGAACACCAGCTGATCCAGCCAGTTCACAAAATTTTTCAAAGTCAAACTCTCCTGATTGTGCTCTTTTAACAGCCGACTTTATGGCTCCAGAGTCACTTTGATCAGAAACTTCTTTAGGAATCCCATTTAATTTTAAATCGACAGAATTATCCTCATCAAAATAGCGATACATTCCCTCAGCAACTAAGTAATCGTATCGTTTAACACCTAACTTCTGCAATTCATGCATTAACTGAGCGAATTCACCAGCATTTTTTTCTGCATGTATAACTTTTTCAATCTCTTGATAATTTAAACTCATTTAGTTCAGTTCCTTTTTATATTCATTAGTGTGTTGATCTTCATTTGCTTCTTTCAACTCAAGATTAACCTTTGTTTGGTAATCTGTGCCCCAAACCTTCATTGCATCCAAAATAGGCTTTAAACTATTTCCTAATTCTGTCAACGTATATTCAACGCGTGGTGGAACTTCTGCAAAGATTTCACGGTCAACTAACCCATCTTCTTCCATAGAACGCAAATGAGACGTCAACACTTTTGGTGAAACAGTACCTATCGATTTTCTTAATTCTCCAAATCGTTTAGTTCCATCTAATAATTCTCTTAGTATCAACACTTTCCAACGATCGTTTATCAATAAAAGTGTCGTCTCTACTGGACAAGCCAATAACTTATTTCGCATAAAACCTCGTCCTTTCACAATAGTTACTTTTTGGTCACTAAGTAACTTAAAAGTACATACTTTACATCAGTTACTTTGAGTCCTATCATAATGTTAGAACCTGCAAAAAACAAGTTTTTATAAAATAAATCTTATGAATAGAAAGGTTGATGTGCGATGAAATATTTATTAACAGGAGCAACAGGTGAATTAGGAACTTATGCTTTAGGCTATTTGAAAGAACAAATTAGCTTAGACGACATTGTCGCTCTGGCAAGAACAGAAGAAAAAGCTGCTAAACTTCGTGAACAAGGGGTCGAAGTACGGATTGCCGACTTTGGTGACTATACGAGTTTAGTTAAAGCTTTCAATGGTATTGATCGCATGCTCTTTGTTTCCTCACAACCAGGTGGAATTGTTTCACGCGATGAACAACACAAAAATGTTGTAAATGCTGCTAAAGAAACTGGTGTCTCATTTATCGCTTATACCAGTTTTCCTAGAGGTGCTGCCTCAAACAGTCCTTTAGCCCAAGATCATATCCTAACTGAAAAACTAATTTCTGAATCTCACATTTCTCACACTTTTTTACGTAATAATTGGTATATAGAAAATGAAACAGATGCGCTAAATGCAGCAGTAGCTGGCCATGCCTTTACGTATTCTGCTGAACACGGAAAAACGGGTTGGGCATTAAAACGTGAATTTGCTGAAGCTGCCGTCAATGTGTTAACGGAAAAAGCAGCTGCAACAGAAATACTTGAATTATCAGGTACTCCCCTTACTTATGCAGAACTAGCTGATGCTCTTAAAACTGCTAGTGGTAAAGAATTTGAAGTTGTTTCAATGAATGACGAAGTCTATCAAGCTGCATTAATCAGCAATGGTGTCCCTGAGGCAGCAGTAGGTTTCATTTTAATGATTCAAAATGATATTCATAGCGGTGAATTGGATGTAACATCGGATGATTTTGAAAAAACATTAGGAAAATCTTTAACACCGATTGTTGATGCTTTAAAAGAATTTTTGACAAAATAAATATAGACAAGATTTAATCGGTTGTTCTAAACAAATACGCCCTAAAAGTTAGATTTAATGCTCTAACTTTTAGGGCGTATTTCATTTCAAAGCAACTTTTACTATTTATTTCCTAAGCTAACTACACATTTTCTGCAACAGACTCACTCAATACCATTCTCTTCGTTTATTGGTGGCTTGTCTAAAAATAGCTTTCAGCCTTTCATCATCATTTTCTTCTAGCGTGTGTTTCAGAGCATCCAATTCAATCTCAAAATGTTCAATTGATTTTAACAAACCTGTGCGGTTGTTTAAAAACAATTCGCTCCATAATTCAGCATTGATATCCGCAATTCTTGTCAGTTCTTGAAAACTATTCCCTGCATACGTCAGTGTTTCTTCTGAAGCTTGTTGGCTATTTACAACTGCTACAGACAAGACATGCATCAATTGACTGACATAGGCGATTTGTTCATCATGTTTTTCAGGAGAGACCCGTGTTACTTGATCAAATCCAATCTCTTTATAGAGCTTTTCAATAAGTTGTAAAGAAGCTTCTTTATTTGTCGCAATAGGAGTAATCAAAGCATTCGCTCCTATAAATCGCTTGTGATCCGCCCCAATGATCCCTTGTTTTTCACTTCCACGCATCGGATGAGCAAATACAAAGTCGACTGTTGAAGGAAGAATATTAGAAACTTTTTCTATAATGGTTGTTTTAACACCCGTTACATCCGTTAGAACAGCCCCATCTTTCAACCTATTTTTGTGTTGTTCAACGAAAGGCGCAATTTGGTTAGGGTAAAGAGAAATCATAATGACATCCATATCCTGCAAAATATCATTAGCCTCTATAAATCCTTTTTTTATCATTCCCTGATCTACAGCTATTTTTAACGTAGATTCGCTGACGTCTATCCCATAAACATTGGTATACCCAGCTGCTTGGAGACCTTTAGCAAACGAACCTCCAATGACTCCTAAACCGACAATCGCAATGTTCATTAGTTCTCACCTTTATTTCTGACTTCTTTCAATGCTTGGATAGCCAACAAATAACCTGTTGCTCCAAATCCTGAAATTTGTCCAATACAAGCAGGCGCTACTACAGAATCTTTCCGGAATGATTCTCGGGAATGAATGGCACTCAGATGCACTTCAACCGTTGGTACATTTACTGATTTCACCGCATCATGAATGGCATAGCTGTAATGAGTATACGCTGCAGGATTAAGAACGATTCCATCTACCTTATCTATATGAGCTTGTTGGATCCGGTCAATCAACTCTCCTTCAGAATTACTTTGAAAAAAGGAACAGTCTACTTCTTGAATTTCAGCATACTGCTGAATCTTACTTTCTATCTCTTTCAATGTTTGCCTACCATATATCTCAGGTTCACGGGTACCTAAAAAGTTTAAATTTGGACCATTAATAATAACGATTTTCATGCTAGCCTCTCCTTTTATGCGTAATATTTTTTGGAAGATTATTCTTGATAGTATTCAGTACATCTTCTAAATCGGATTGATTCTCCACTCGAAAATCAGCTGCTTTTTGATACAAACCAAACCGTTCTTCATGTAATTGGTATAGCTTGTTATTACCTTCTTGTAATAAAGGCCGATGTCCAATTTCGATATCTTTGATAATGTGTTCAACAGGCCGATCGATAAAAATAACCCAGCCTGTTTTTCTTAATGCCTCAATGTTTTCTGGATTGAGAACGACTCCGCCACCACACGAAATAACAGCATACGTTTCTTTTGCAGCTAGTTCTGCACAAGCCTCGGTCTCTATTGCTCGAAAATACGCTTCACTCACTTCAAACAATTCTGGAATAGACTGATTCGTTAGTTGTTCAATAAAAATATCCATATCTCTAAATGGCAAGTCTAATTGTTGACTCAGTAGTTTTCCAACACTGCTTTTCCCGCTTCCTGTCATCCCAATCAATACAATATTTGTTTTCATAAGCTCTCACCGTGTCGTTTCTTCCATTCAGAGATCAACTCTTCCGTAACTTGCTCGTCAATCGAACACTTTTCCCAAACTTCAACTGCTCGAACAGCTTGACCCACTAACATATCTAACCCGTTAGCCGTTTGTTTGTTGTTTTCACGTCCCAATCGTAAAAAAGTGGTTTCACTAGGGTTATAGATCAGGTCGATCAAATAATCAAATTGCTGAATAGATGTCTCACTTAGTGGAGTCTCATTGGCATTAGGGTACATACCCACAGGTGAAGTGTTAATTAAAAAATCTCCCGTTAAAGATTGGACATCCTCATAATTGGTATACCTTTTATTTCTTGTATCTTTAAATCGTTCAGGATTCCGAGATACAATATAAATCATCTTAATCCCATGATCCATTAAATATGCTTCAACTGTTTTAGAGGCGCCACCTGACCCTAAAACAACCGCAATTTTCCCATTTACATCCCACTGTCTACGGGTCAAGATCAAACCAAATCCATCGTAATCTGTATTGTGTCCGATCAACCTTCCATTTGCATTTTCAATAGTATTCACTGCTCCCAATTTTTTTGCAAATGGACTGACTTCGTCTAAATAAGGTATAACGGCTTCTTTATAAGGTATCGTGACATTTACTCCATTGATAGATAAAGTCCGAATGCCATCTATCGCTTGTTCTAATTGTGTTGAAGGAAACTCAAAAAGTTTGTAAGCAGCGTCCAGTCCTACTTTTTGATAAATTAACTTATGGAGGCTTGGAGAATGGCTATGTACAAGCGATTCTCCTAATAATCCGTAAAATTTCATAAGGCACCTCTTCCCATCCTGTGATAATGTGTTGAAGTATAGACAAAAGAAACCTAAAGTTCAATAAAAAAATTAACGAACAATTATTTTAATTGGCTCTAATTCGTTTGGCACCAGTTGATTAGACTACTTTTTATATTATTTTCAGAAATTAGTTTTTAGTTTTTTGTTGACAATGAATTTTTTAATTGCTAGTATTGGACTCACAGTTGGGAAACAGCTGATAATGATCAATTGAGGAGAGACCACCATGAACTTACAAGCACAACTTAAAACTGCAATGGACTCACAATTGAATAATTATTATTTTAGCTTCTTTATGAGAAAATCTATAGAGGCTAAAGTTTTTTAAGCTGTTAACAACAGTTGCCCTATAGATTTTGAAAGAAATCGAAGGGGCAACGAACTAATCCGATATTATACTATTAGTGAACTTACCTAACGCTACATTCGATAATCTTTCAATAGACTATCGGGTGTGGCGTTTTTTCGTTTTTCAATAATTTTAGTGGAGGAAAATAGATGATCATTCATACGTTAGGACCAAGCAGCACGGATAGTTACACAGTCGCAGAATCTTTATTACAATCAGAAGACGATGGTATTGTAGGCTATCCATCTTTTGACAGCTTATTACACAATATTCATCAGTTAACCGAACAATACGTATTGTTCCCTGTAGCTTTTAAAAGCGCCCGAAAAGATTATGGGTGGAAAGAATTTAATTATGATTACTGGGATAAAGTTGAATTGGTAGACGTCTTCCAACGAAAAACCAAGCCTATGGTTCTCATTAAAAATAGCTTTTATGCAGAAAACCGAGCGATGATTCATCCGGCCACCACTATTTTTTTGAAAAAATATTTAATCAAAAAAAACGAAGATACAGTAATTGAATTTTCAGACAGTAAATTCAAAGCTTGGTCAGCCTTTTGTAAAAAAAATCTGAAATATACGATTATTAGCGAGGATGTGTTTGAGAAAGAAAAAAAAGTAGGATACACAATTGAAGAACGTTATGAGCCAGTAATGGTGTGGTGTTTGTATAAAATAAACTAAACAATACAGAGGAGAATGACTATGATAATCGTCTTAAAACAAGGAATTAAAGCAAATAAGGTTAAAGAATTATCTGCTAAATTAGAATCTCAAGGAGTTGCCGTGAGTCATTTCACCGATATCAAGCGCGATTTTCTAGGTCTGATTGGCGATACTAGTGGAATCGATGAACGCCAAATGCAAGCAATTCCGGAAGTAGAGCAAGTTATTCGAGTAGAAGATCCTTACAAAAGAGCGAATAGAAAATTTCATCCTGAGAATTCTATCATCAAAATTGGTGACGAAACAATCGGCGGTACTAAATTAGGGATCATTGCTGGACCTTGTTCGGTAGAAAGTGAAGAACAAATTGTGACTATTGCAAAACAACTTAAACAAGCTGGTGCTAACTTCTTGCGTGGGGGTGCGTTCAAACCAAGAACTTCTCCATACAGTTTCCAAGGTCTTGAATTAGAAGGATTGAAAATGCTCCAAGTTGCTAAAGCTGAAACAGGTATGCCCATCGTGACTGAATTGATGTCGACAAAATGGGTCGATCAATTTGTTGATTCGGTAGACATCATTCAAATCGGTGCACGCAACATGCAAAACTTTGATTTGCTCAAAGAAGTTGGTCGAACGAATACACCAGTCCTTTTAAAACGTGGCTTATCTGCTACCTACAAAGAATGGTTGATGTCAGCTGAATACATCATGGCTGGAGGAAATGAAAATGTTATTTTATGCGAACGCGGCATTCGGACATTTGAAACAGAAACCCGCAATACACTAGATATCCAAGCTGTTCCTGTCATCAAAGAGCTTTCTCACTTGCCGATCATTATCGATCCGAGCCATGCTGGTGGAATGTCTTACTTGGTTGAAGCAGGCGCTAAATCAGGTATCGTTGCCGGAGCAGATGGTTTAATGATTGAGGTTCACAATGATCCAGCTAACGCTTGGAGCGATGGCGAACAATGTTTGACACCAGATGAATTCGCTAGATTGATGGAAAAAGCTCGTAAACTAGTTGATTTCGAAGGTCGTTCAATTAATGAAGCAGCTACTATTCTAACAAAATAAACTGAGGAGGATAAAATCGATGTCTGTCTTAACCGTTAAACTTCCATCACATGAAGTGAGTTATGAGTTAAAAATTGAAAAAGGATTGCTCAACCGCGTCAGTAATGAAGTCTCAAAAGTCTTTACTGGAGCCAAAATTGCCATTGTCACCGATGAAACCGTCTATGACCTTTACGCTAAATCCATTATAAAAGATTTGGAAGCAGCGGATTATGAAGTGCAGTGCATTGTTTTGCCTCCTGGAGAACAGACTAAAACATTTGACACGCTGCCCAATCTCTACAGTGCATTCGCTGAGTTTGGCTTAACACGTAGTGACTTGATTATCGCTCTAGGCGGTGGCGTGATAGGCGATATCACTGGTTTCGCCGCTTCTTCTTACTTGAGAGGTATCTCCTATGTCCAAATCCCCACCACACTGTTAGCGCAAGTCGACAGCAGTGTGGGTGGAAAAGTTGGCGTCGATTTACCTGAAGGGAAAAACTTAGTCGGTGCTTTTTATCACCCCCTACTCGTCTTGATCGATCCATTGGTCCTAGAGACCTTGACGGATTCTGCCTTTGCTGATGGAATGGCGGAAGTAATCAAGTATGGCTGTATAAAAGATCTTAATTTATTTCATCGTCTGATGGACTTGTCTTCTCGAAAAGAAGTCATGCAGCACATCGATTGGATCATCGAAACCTGTTGCACGATTAAACAAGTGATTGTGCAAGCAGATGAAAAAGATTTGGGTGAACGAATGGTGTTGAACTTTGGGCATACGTTGGGCCACGCTATAGAATCGTACTACCAGTATAAAGTATATACCCATGGTCAAGGTGTGGCCATTGGCATGGTTGCTATCTCAAGAATCGCAGAAGCCAAACAGATGACAACAGTTGGAACCACTGATCGATTGATCACTCTTTTAAAACAACATCATTTGCCTATTGAATTAGAGGATTTTGAAGATTACCCTAAACTATTACCTTATATCAAAAAAGATAAAAAAAATATTGCAGGCAGTTTATCCGTGATTCTTTTAACTGACATCGGACGCGCTACCGTACATCAAACGTCTCTATCATTTTTCGATTCTTTAGATACTGGAGGAACAGTATGACTAATTTAACCCTTACTCCTAAAATATTAAACGGAACTGTTATAGTCCCGCCTTCTAAAAGTATGGCGCATCGTGCAGTGATCTGCGCCAGTTTAGCAGCAGGTCGCAGTACGATCAAGAACATCCAGCTCTCTGATGATATCATTGCGACTATTGAGGGTATGCGGTCGTTTGGAGCAGTTATTTCTTATGATGATCAGACATTGACTATCGATGGCATCCGTAATGGATCTGTTAAAGAAAGTCGCACAATCAATTGCAATGAGTCCGGATCTACTCTGCGTTTTTTGATTCCCCTAGCAACAGTGTTTACAGGAGAAACGTACTTTATCGGTCAAGGGCATTTAGGCAAACGCCCGCTTGAACCTTATCAAGAACTATTCGATGCTCAATCACTCCACTATGATCAAGCCGCAACTGAAAACTTACAGTTGAGTGTCGCAGGTCCTTTAACTCCAGGTATCTATGAAATGCGTGGCGATATCAGTTCCCAGTTTATCACCGGTATGTTATTAACTTTGCCTTTACTAGCCGGAGACTCTGTCCTAAAAATTACGACTCATTTAGAATCGAAAGGCTACATTGATTTGACCCTTTCTGTCTTACAAGCCTTTGGTATCGTAATTGAACAAGATGAGGATGGACAAGTATTTCGCATCAAAGGCCAGCAAGCTTATACCGCCCGTAATTATACAGTCGAAGGCGATTACTCACAAGCTGCCTTCTGGTTGAGCGCAAATGCATTAGGGAATGAGCTTTTAGTAAACGGTCTAGATTCAGTTTCTCTACAAGGTGATCAAGCTATCGTCTCTATTTTAGATACATTGAGTGGTGGTTCTACTAAAAGTGAACGTGTCATAGATGGAGCTCAAGTACCAGATATTATTCCAGTAGTGGCTTTAGTCGCTGCATTAAGCAAAGGCAAAACAAAACTTATCAATCTGGAACGTTTACGGATCAAAGAAAGTGACCGCTTAGTCGCCACACAAAAAGAGTTGGCTGCTTTAGGTGCACGAATTGAAATTATAGACGATTCACTTTTGATCGAAGGGATTTCTGAACTCTCCGGAGGTCAAGAAGTTTGGAGTCATAAGGATCATCGAATGGCTATGATGTTGGCCATCGCTTCAACGGTGTGTAAAGAACCGATACACATTAAAGACACAGATTGTGTCAAAAAGTCTTATCCCAACTTTTGGGAAACATTCCAACAACTAGGAGGAAAAATACATGAGTGGAATATGGGGTAAAAATTTACAACTCTCACTATTTGGAGAGTCACATGGTGTGGCGATTGGTATTACCATCAATGGTCTGCCTCCAGGATTGGAATTAGATATGGAACGAGTGGCTTTTGAAATGGCCCGTAGAGCGCCTGGGAAAAATGAATTAACGACACCAAGGAAAGAAAAAGATCATCCAGAAATTTTAAGCGGCTTTTTAGATGGCAAAACAACGGGTGCTCCTTTAACAGCAATTATTTGGAACACAAATACGCGTTCAAAAGACTACAGTGTGTTGAAAGATGTTATGCGCCCAGGACAAGCTGATTACCCTGGACGCGTGCGTTACAATGGCCATAATGACCATCGTGGCAGCGGCCATTTTTCAGGAAGGATTACTGCACCATTAGTGTTTGCAGGTGCTATTTGTCAGCAATGGCTGAAACAAAAAGGCGTAACAGTAGGATCTCATATTCAATCGATTGGAACAATCGAAGATGAAACTTTTGAGGATCAAGAAACGGTCACGTTAGAGCAAATCGAACAGTTCAAAGAAGAACAACTTCCTTTGTTTAATACTGAAAAAAAGACAGAAATGACCGACTTGATTTTGGCAGCAAAAGAAGATGGGGATTCTGTTGGCGGCGTCGTTGAAACGTTTGTCTTAGGATTAGATGCTGGGTATGGGAATCCCTTTTTTGACTCAGTTGAGTCTCAACTGGCTCATCTCGTATTTGCTGTTCCAGCCATTAAGGGTATTGAATTTGGAACAGGATTCGATATTACCAAAATGCGCGGTTCAGAAGCGAATGATGAATACTACTACGATGAACAAGGCCGTATCAAAACGCGTTCCAATAACAACGGTGGAATCATTGGCGGAATTACTTATGGCATGCCGATCGTCTTCAGAGCTGCTGTTAAACCACCTGCTTCAATTAAAAAGAAGCAACAAACAATCAATATCCAAGAAGGTACTGAGACTGAATTAGAAGTCGAAGGACGTCACGATCCATGTATCGTTCCCCGAGTTCTGCCAGTGCTAGAGGCCGTTACCGCTATCGGATTAATGGATCTGATGCTTGGAGGACAATCAAATGAATGAATTAGAACAGTACCGCAAAGAGATTGATGAAATCGATCAAGAACTTACTCACTTATTTGAGTTACGACTAAACACAGTTTTAAAAGTTGGTCGCTACAAAAAGCAGCACAACTTACCAGTATTGGATGCCAGTCGTGAGCAAGCTGTTATCGAAAAAAATATTAGCCGCTTAAGAGACAAAACATTTGAACCGCAAGTAACAACGTTTTTCCAATCTATGATGGATATCACGAAAGAAACTCAAGTAACTCTTTTCAAGTTAGAAAAGTGATTTACCGTTTGTTTATGTACAAAAAGAGGTTATTCGTTGAACATGTCTGTTCACGAATAACCTCTTTTGTACTAAATACGTAATCATCTATACGAATTTCTGCTTTAATTAGGAACTGAATTCAATCGAGTTTACTCTATCAATCCAAGATGGCGAAAGGCTTTTTCTAGTCCGTCATTATCAACACTATCGGTTATATGATCAGCCATAGCTTTTATTACTTGACCGCCATTTCCCATTGCTACACTTATTTCACAATACTCAAGCATAGGAATATCTACTTTTGCATCGCCAAAAGCTATCGTGTTCTTTCGGTCAACTCCATGATGTTCTAACAGTTTTTTTATAGCTGTCTGTTTTGTAATGTTTGCTAAGGCAATATCTCCAAACAAAGCTTGTTCACCTATACCTCCCCAAGTACCTACTTGAAAATCAGAAAAAAACTCGGTTGCAGCTAGATAATCTTCATACTCTTCTAAAATGAAACTGATTTTGTTCACGTCAGCTCGATACAATTGACCATCAAAAATCATTTCTGGAAATGCTTGTCGCACCGTCATTGTTTCTGTACCGGATTTTTCTTTATAAGCAGCATAGTCTTTAACCGTTTGCTCTCCACGTGTCTCAAACTGTTCACTTGCAAACAACCCATTGTTGGACTCCAAATAAAAAGCTAATCCACGGTTATTCAGCCAGTCTACAATCATTTTTTCTTGTTCTGCTGTTATTAATTGATGCAAAATAACTTCATTATTACTTTCAACATAGTTGCCATTTCCACCAATATACCCATCAAAACCGATCTCTAATATTTCATCATACATTTCAGCCTTGCTGCGTCCAGTCACCGGGTACACTTTATGACCGTTGGTTTGCGCAGCTTTAATAGCTTTGACTGCAGAATTCGGTAATTCATTAGAATAATTTACTAATGTTCCATCCACATCTAAAAAAACATAGTTTGATTCCATAGTAACCTCCTTAAAAAGGTCATACTAAACAGTAAGCATGACCTTCTAACTAAATTATCCTTTTGTATAGTCTACATTTTCACCATTAGAAGCAATCACTTGTTTATACCAGTCAAAAGATTTTTTCTCCGAACGCGCCATTGTTCCATTACCTTCATTGTCACGGTCTACATAAATAAAGCCATATCTTTTTTTCATTTCTCCAGTTGACGCGGAAACCAAATCGATACATCCCCAAGTCGTATACCCTAAAAGTTCTACTCCATCTTTGTCCACGGCTTCTTTCATTGCCTCGATATGCTGTTTTAAATAATCAATGCGGTAATCATCTACTATAGAACCGTCTGCACGAGGCGTATCGACCGCTCCTAATCCATTTTCAACGACAAACAACGGTTTTTGATAACGGTCATACAATTCATTGATTGTGATACGGAAGCCAATTGGATCGATTTGCCAGCCCCATTCGCTTTCTTCTAAATAAGGATTTTTAATGGAATCAAATATATTCCCACCTGCTTTTTCTTGTCCCTCTTGAGCGGCAGAAACTCGCGAAGAATAATAAGAGAACGTAATATAGTCAACCGTATGCTCTTTCAATAATTCCTTATCTCCTTCTTCAAAAGGAATTTCGATTCCTTCATTAAACAAGCGTTTCAATGCATAGTTAGGGTATTCGCCACGAGACTGTACGTCAATAAAAAAATAATTTTCTTGATTGTCTACTTGAGCTTGACGAACATCTGCAGGATTGGGTGTATTCGGATAATACTGTCCAGCTGCGATCATACAGCCGACTTTATTTTCTGGATCTACTTCATGCGCGATTTTGGTCGCTAACGCACTGGCTACTAATTCATGATGAGCTGCTGTATATTTTACTTGTTCTTCGTTTTCGCCCTCTTCAAATACTAATCCAGCTCCCATAAACGGTGCATGCAACAGCATATTGATTTCATTGAAAGTGATCCAATACTTTACTTTTCCTTTATAACGATTAAATAATACGGTGACCAAATTTTTATAAAAATCAACTACTTTACGACTGCGCCATCCTCCATATTCTTTAATTAAATGGATTGGCATATCAAAATGTGTAATCGTAACAATGGGTTCGATGCCGTACTTAAGACATTCATCGATTAGGTTATCGTAAAATTGTAACCCTGCTTCATTTGGTTCAGCCTCATCGCCTTTTGGAAAAATACGTGTCCAAGCCAAGCTAAAACGATAAGATTTAAATCCCATTTCTCCAAATAAAGCAATATCTTCCTTATAATGATGGTACATGTCAATAGCTTCTTTAGCTGGATAAAAATGGTCTTCATCAAAATCCAAATGTTTCATTTGACCTGTTATGATTGGGTAACGGTCTTCTCCAATTGGAACGACATCTACATTCGCTAAACCTCGGCCATCCGCGTTATAACCACCTTCACTTTGATTAGCAGCAGTAGCCCCACCCCAAAGAAAATCTTTATTAAATCCCATACTTTTTCCTCCTAATAAAATCAGTTTTATCTTACTTACATCTTATCTAAACGGTTTCATTTTTTCAATCTCTTATATACAAGTAGAATGTTCCTACACATACTTTCTAAATTTAACGATTGCTCTTGTAAAACCCCTACACAAAAATATATACTATTTGTGTAGGAAAGGAGTCTTTTTATGCTACTCATTGAACGATTAAAACATACTTCATTCTCAGATGCTGAACAATCATTAGTTAATTATCTCATCGATCACCCTGAAGACTTACAAGATATGACAACTCAAAAAATTGCGGATTTAACTCATACTAATCCTACGAGCCTTATTCGTGTAGCGAAAAAAATGGGATTTACAGGATGGCTAGCTTTGAAAGAAGCTTACCTTGAAGAATGGCAGTACCTCAATAGCCACTTTACAGCTATTGACGCCAACTTACCATATGATCAAACGGATCATTTGGTTTCTATTGCCCATAAAATAAGCACATTGCAACAAAATACTATTCAGGATACTTTATCATTAATAGATTCTAAAGATTTGGAATACGCACAAAAACTCTTACTAAATGCTGACGAAATCAAAGTATTTGCGAGCCAAACTAATGCACTCATTGCTCAAGATTTCATAACTAAGATGCGTAGGATCAATAAAAAAATCACTATTTCTTCCACTTATGATTACAGTACGTATGAAGCTTTTAACAGTGGTAACCGAACTTGTGCCCTTATTATTTCATACACAGGTGAAGATGATTCCTTCATAAAATGCATGGACATTTTGAAAAAACAAGGAGCCTCCACTATTAGCTTAACAAGTATAGGAGATAATCCTATTGCAACACATAGCGATTGTTCATTAAAAATCACTACTCGAGAAAAACTCTATTCTAAAATCGGAAACTTTACCTCAACCACATCTGTCATTTATCTATTGAACCTTTTGTACTCTATCGTCTTTACTGCAGATTATGAAATGAACTTGAACCACCTCATTAAAATTGGTCGTTCAACAGATACCCGAAAAACAAACATCGACATCATTAAAGAACAGTCTTAATTGGATAAGTAAATTAAAGGAAGGAGAAGGGATATCTAAATACTTCTTCCTCATTTATAAACACAAAAAAACGGGAAGCTCATTGCCTCCCGCTAATTAAAATTAATTTATTTAATATTCGCAAAATGTTCTAACGTTCCTACCATATTAGCCACAAAACCGTACTCGTTATCATACCAAGCAACCGTTTTGACTAATTGTCCGTTCGTTCCCTCGATGACTTTTGTTTGAGTGGCATCAAAAATCGAGCCAGCAGGTAATCCAATAACGTCTGAAGATACGATTTCGTCTTCCGTGTAAAGGTATGCATCATTTGAAGCTGCTTTCATTGCTGCATTTACTTCGTCCACCGTTACTTTTTTATCCAACACAGAATACAATTCTGCCATTGATCCTGTTATAGTAGGAATTCTGATAGCTGTTCCATCAATTTTCCCATCCAATTCAGGAATAACTTTTCCTACCGCTTTGGCAGCACCCGTTGAAGACGGAATGGCATTTTGTGCCCCTGCACGGTTTTTACGTCCACCTGGTGAATCTTGTAATGCTTGCGATGCTGTGTAGGCATGAATCGTAGACATCAAAGCACTATTGATTCCGTATTTTTTATTCAAAACATTCGCCATTGGCGCCAAACAGTTCGTTGTACAAGATGCTGCAGAAATGATTTCATCATTTCCATCCAGCGAATCATGATTCACACCATAAACAATTGTTTTAGTGTTGTCTACTTCTGCTCCCGCAGCTTTTACTGGAGCGGAGATCAGTACCCGTTTTGCTCCTGCATCTAAATGCGCTTGAGATTTTTTCGCTGAAGTGTAGAAGCCGGTACATTCCAGAACGATGTCGATTCCTAAATCGCCCCACGGTAATTGACTTGCATCTTTTTCTGCGTAAGCTTTGATTTCTTTTCCATCTACCACAATCGCGTCATTCCCAACTGCTACTTCATATGGAAAGCGTCCTTGTGCGGTATCGTATTTTAGCAAATAAACTAAGTCGTCATTATCCGTCAAATCATTGATTGCGACAACCTCTAAATCTGTATCCTTTTCCAACATCCGACGCAATGCTAAACGTCCAATTCGACCAAATCCATTAATCGCTACTTTTATCGACATGAATATTTCCTCCTTTTTTATTTGAATCTAATTTTATGGTACCGCTTTTAGAATAAAATTTCCAATTGTTTGCATTATTAGTTTAATGATTAGGCACAGTTAGTCCAACTCAACCGAATCGGAGATATAATACTGCCAGCCTCTTTTAGTCGCATAGTCATGGACATCTTTAGCCAGCTCTTTTTTTGTAGAGTATTCAAGCAAATAGATCTCTTTCCCAGCTTTATCAACTGTATCTAAATAATTTAAGTAGTAGGTTTGATTTTCTTTTGTTTGAGTACTCAGCTTATCTTCCTCAAAATCAATAGCTGAAAAGACGGTTTCTTGGTTTACACCAGTCAAAATATCATCTAGTTGCTGATTTTGCTGTAAATATGCACTAACAAATTCTTTTCCTCCATTAATAAGGACCGGTTTGCCATAGCTCATGAGTGTCTTTAAGATCTGTTCCACTCCACCATATGTTTCTTTTGTTGGAAATTGCCAATATACATCTACATTATCGATCCAAAAGCCATCAATTCCCTTATCAAGTAGTTCGTTAGCTAAAGTAACGGCACTAAATACTTGCCAGTCTTCATTGGTTACATCGACCCAATATTCT
>NZ_JBEMBC010000042.1:0-23422 GCF_040274425.1 Carnobacterium sp. | reverse complement strand
TGAATCCTGATGTTATGTTGTTTGATGAACCTACTTCTGCCTTGGATCCTGAAATGGTGGGAGAGGTGCTTAAAGTTATGCAAGATTTAGCTGAAATTGGTATGACGATGGTTGTCGTAACACATGAAATGGGATTTGCAAAAGAAGTGGCTGATCGTGTGATTTTTATGGATGGTGGCTATATTGTTGAAGAAGGCGAACCAGAAGCTATTTTTGATAATCCTCAACACGAAAGAACGCAAGACTTTTTAGCTAAAATATTGTAACCATTTTGAGACTGTGTTTATTAATTACCATATAAAAAGGAACCTGCGATACTTTTATCGCAGGTTCCTTTTTTGAGTTGATTATTGTTTTATTCACTTGGTTCAACATGAACTTTTGTATCGAAGACACCAAAATCATCTGCTAATAACTGTTCGACCTGTACTGTTAATTCATGGCTCCTTTTAACGGTCATTTCTGGGTTTGTTTTTATAATAACATCTACATGAATAATAGTCCCATAGGTTCTGCCCTTAATGGATTCAACTTCCAAAACTTCAGGCAAAGTGAGTATCGTTTGCTTGAATTCCTTTAAATCATTTTCATTGAATCCATCGGACAATTCGAAAGCACTTTCTCTGAAAATCTCAAATGCGGTCTTCAATATAATAAGGGAGACGATAATGGCCATTGCACTATCTAACCAAGCCATGTTGAAATTAGAAGCAAAAATAGCTATAGCGGTTGATAAACTGATTAAACTATCGTTGAAAGTATCTTTAGATGCAGCTTGTAAAGATTTGCTTTTTTGTTTTTTTGCGAGTTTGTTGTTATATAAATAAATAGCCATCAAGACAATGCTTGAAAATAGACCTACATACCCTGCAATTAAGTCTGGAGAAGTCTTTTCAGGTACAAAAAGATGTTCTACTGCAGAAATAAGGACTTCCAGTCCCACAGCTAGCATAATGAACGAAGTAACCATGCTTGCAACTGTTTCAGCTTTCCAGTGTCCATAAGGATGATTGTCATCTGGCGGTCGTCTAGCCAGCCTTAAACCAATCAGAACAGCAATCGAGGCAATTGTATCTGTCGTATTGTTTAAACCATCTGCCCTCAAAGCGCTTGATCCAGAATAGTTCGCTATAATTAATTTTAGTATAGCAATAAAAAGATAGGTCACAATGCTAAGCACCGCTCCACGTTCAGCAAGTTTTAATTCCTCATAACGATCTTTTATCATCGTCAAACTGTTCGACGTCCTTTCAAAATGAAATTAAGTAATAGCATTTAGTTTACCTAAAGTTAAGCTGAATAGCAATTAGTTTTTGTTCGGACAAAAAAGCTGAGATTAGGACAGAATGTCTTAATCTCAGCTGCAAGTGTAATTATTTTTTTCAACATAACTTTTCAAAAAGTAGTTTTATTTAAGCAATCCCTCAGCTGTAACAGGTTTTCTCCAAAGACCAAGAATAACTGCTGAGATGATTGTTCCAATAGCTAAGGCTACTAAAAATAAGAACCAGTGATTTGAAAGAGCTACAACAAATATACCACCATGTGGTGCGGGGATAGTAATATCCCATAATTGAGTTAATCCACCAGCAATTGCTGCTCCCACAACAGAAGATCCGATCGTACGAAGAGGATCAGCAGCTGCAAAAGGAATAGCTCCTTCAGTAATAAATGATAATCCCATTACGTAGTTTGTAACAGCAGATTTCTTTTCATCATCGTTAAATTTATTTTTAAAGAATGTGCTAGCTAAAGCGATTGCTAGAGGTGGAACCATACCACCGGCCATGACTGCAGCCATCAAGCTGCCGTCTCCAGTATCTGTAAAGATCCCAATCGAGAAAGCATAAGCTGCTTTATTGAAAGGACCACCCATATCGATAGCCATCATTCCTCCTAGTAAGGTACCTAAGATGACTGCGTTAGCCGTACCCAAGTTTTCTAAGAAAGTAATCATTGCAAGATTGATTGTTGCGAAAATAGGTCCAACAATAAAGAACATAAGTGCACCAGTAATCAATAACCCAAGAATAGGGTAGAAGAGAATCGCTTTTAAGCCATTAAGAGATTTTGGTAATCCATTTAACGCTTTTTTCAAAGCTAAAATCGTATAACCGGCTAAGAAACCTGCAGCAAGACCGCCTAGGAAACCAGCATTACTATTTACAGCAAGCAACCCACCAACCATACCAGGCATTAAACCAGGACGATCTGCAATGCTTAACGCAATGTAACCAGCTAAAATAGGAATCAAGAAATTAAAGGCGTTAGATCCAACAGTATTTAAGAATAAGAAAAGAGAGTTTGTATCGCCTAAAAAGCTTTCAACTAAGAAAGAGATGGCCATCAATATTCCGCCACCGATAACAAATGGCAACATAGTAGATATTCCATTCATTAAATCTTTGTAGACACGGTTGATCCATGTTCCTGATTCTTCTTCATTCGATTCACCTTTTTCTCCATTTGAAGAAAAGATCGGCGCTTGTTTATTCATTGCTTTGGTAATTAATTCTTCAGTTTTACGAATACCATCACTGACCGGACGTTGTAAAACAGGTTTGCCATCAAAACGAGCTAATTCAACTTTTTTATCAGCTGCAATAATCACACCATCAGCTCTTTTAATATCTTCAGCTGTTAATTTATTTTTGATTCCGTCAGAACCGTTTGTTTCGACTTTGATTTCAACACCCATTTCAGCGGCTTTTTTCTTTAATGCATCCTCAGCCATATAGGTGTGTGCAATTCCAGTCGGACAAGCTGTTACAGCTATAACAAAAGGTTTTTTACCTTCTTGATCTAGAGAAGGAGAAGTCGTTTCTTCAATTTCAGCTGCAGCTTCTTTTTCTTGTACTTCTTGAGCAGCTGCAAAAAGAGAACGAACTTCTTCAGCAGATTTTGCTTCTTTTAAAGATAGAACGAAATCTGGGTGGATCAATAAACGAGAAAGATTTGCTAACGCTTGTAAATGAGTATCGTTTGCGCCTTCTGGAGCTGCAATCATAAAGAACAAATGAGCAGGTTGGCCGTCTAATGAATCATAGTCAACACCATTTGTACTTTTAGCGAATAAAACAGTTGCTTCATTTACAGCAGTTGTTTTAGCATGAGGCATAGCAATTCCGTCTCCTAAACCTGTAGAGGTTAAAGATTCACGGTGCATGATCCCTTTCTTAAATAGGTCAGCATCATTGATGCGATCGTTTGCTTTTAAGCTCGCGATCATTTCATCTATCACGCCTTCTTTAGTTGTTGATTGTAAATCCATTATCATAACATCTTTGATCAATAAATCGTTGATATTCATAGTTGTTTTCCTCCTAAATCAATTTTATAAAGTTAATTCTGTAATTGTAACCTTAGTTAATAAAGCTTCGATTTCCGTTTTAGTTGCTAGGTCATCTGAAAATGCTGTAGCACTTCCAGTGGCCACGCTTTTTTGAAAAGCTTTTAACGGATCTTTCGTATCAACTAATGCCCCAACAAATCCAGCAATCATAGAATCTCCAGCTCCTACAGAATTTTTTACAATTCCTTTAGGAACAGTCGCTTGATAAACACGTTCGTTTGTAAAGAATAGAGCTCCATCACCAGCCATTGAAACTAAGGCATATTGAGCACCTAAGTCAATTAGTTTTTTGCCATGAACGATAATATCTTCCAACGAATGGAATGTAGTATTAAACAACTCGGCTAACTCATGATGATTTGGTTTAACTAACAACGGTTTATGCACTAAGGCATTTAATAATTCAGAACCGGTTGTATCAATTACGAAATCTGCTTGTTTTAAAACAACTTTTGCAATTAGTTTTTGATAAAAATCTTCAGGTAGAGAAGGGGGCTTGTTTCCTGAAAGGATGATGATATCCTCAGCTGTTATTAAATCGACTTGACTAATTAATTGATCTGCTTCGGTTTGTGTAATAACCGGACCTTGAGCATTTAACTCTGTCTCAGTATCAGACTTTAATTTAACATTGATACGTGTATCGCCTTCAATAGAAACAAATTGCGTGTGGACGCCTTCTTTTTCTAGCCAATCAGCAATGAAATTACCTGTGAAACCGCCTAAGAAACCTAAAGCCGTTGAGGGTTGATTAATGTGGTTTAACACACGAGAAACATTGATTCCTTTGCCACCAGGAAGTTTTATATCGTTATCCATACGATTTAATTCACCTAATTGTACGGAAGGAACATGTACAATATAGTCAATTGATGGGTTTAATGTTACTGTATAAATCATGATTTTGCCTCCAATATTGTTGTTGTATTAAAATAACTCTCATAAATCTTAGGAGATAGATGATCTGTGATAATCAATGCGTCATCGATATTACAAACCTTTACAAAAGTAACTTTATTAAATTTTGTTTCATCAGCAAGAATATACGTTTTTGAACTATTCATAAATGCTTGTTGTTTAACGTTAGCTTCTTCTGGATCAGGCGTGGTAAAGCCATGATCTTTATCGATACCATTCATTCCCAAAAAAGACTTATTAAAACGATAACGAGATAATTGTTCAACACTAGTGGTTCCAACGATTGCTTGTGTAGTATTCTTCAGCTTTCCGCCAATGAGCAAAACATCATTATTTTGATCTGCAAGCAACAGAGCATGCTGAACAGCGTTGGTTACAATACGAATATTTTTTTCTTTTAAAAAAGGAACCATAAAAAAAGTAGTTGATCCTGCATCTAAGAAAATAGTGTCTCCATCTTCAACAAAAGAAGCGGCTAACTCTGCAATTTTTTCTTTGTTGTGAATGTTTTTGACTGATTTTTCAGTAAGAGATTGCTCTTGTTCAACAGTATATACTCTTTTTGCGCCACCGTGCACACGTACAAGTTTACCTTGTTCTTCAAGCGAAGCGAGATCGCGTCGTATAGTGGATTCTGAACAATCCATTTCTAACATAAGTTCTTGGGACTTAATAACTCCATATTGGTTTAATTTTTCTAATATGAAGTTGTAACGTTCTTCAGTAAGCATTATATCCCTCCAATAGCGCTACTTTACCACCAAAAACAGTCAAAAGCAATCAAAAATAAACCGATTTCATCATTTTTTAATTGCTTTACAAGCAGGATAATACTATAGAGAATTTTAACTAACGTATACCAGATAGAACAATAAAAACAAAACGCTAGTGTTTTTAAAACATTAGCTAGTATACCAGTTCGATATTACTAACATTAGATGAATAAGATATACTTGTAAACTCAATGAAAAAAAATTAGCTGGATCAAAATTACTCAAAATAAAAACTCTGTGTTATTAATCAAATAATAACTTGTTATGATGCTCATTTAATCAATAAATCTACTTTATTAGTTAAACGGAAGCTCATTTTAGTGCTTATTTAATCATTAAACTCACTTTATTAGTTAAACAGAGTCTTATTTGGCATCTGTTTAATCAATAAACCTAAACGAAAGTTTTTTTCACTTTGAAGATAGACAGAATAGGGCCAGAAAACAAAAGTAGAGGCTCGGAATCATTATCCCAGCCTCTACTAACGAACTATCTAATTGTGGTAACTATTGTTAACATAGTTTTTAATCTATTACTTCAACAGATTCAATTTTAACCTCTTGCAAAGGTTTATCAAGCGAATCAGTTTCAACTTCACTTATGGCATCAATCACATCCATGCCTTCAATTACTTGACCAAAAACGGTGTAGTGCTGATCAAGGGAAGGATAGCCTCCTGAAGTATAGGCCTCTAATATATCATCAGGTGTAGTAGAAGGGTCAGCAGACGAACTCACATCTACCGGATTTTGAACAATGTAAAATTGACTGCCTATTGAAACCGGAGCATTTGTTTTTGCCATTGCTAAAGCCCCACGGATATGGAATAACTGAGGGGATATTTCTGTTTCGAATGGTTCGCCCCAGATGCTCTCTCCGCCAGTACCGTCGCCTTTAGGGTCTCCGCCTTGAATCATAAAGTTGGCTAAGACTCGGTGGAAGATCGTCTCATCATAGTAACCTTCTTTACTATGTGTAATGAAATTTTCCACTGCTTTTGGTGCCAAATCCGGAAAGACTTTAACTTTGATCAGTCCAATAGAGGTGGTGATATGCACTTCAATCTCATTTTCACCTACTTCATTAGTAAGTTGCGGCAAATTTACCGGTTGTTCATTAGTCGAAGTGGATTGATTAAGTGAGCTTTCAGGATTAAACATGGTCGTGAAACTTGCTCCAGTGCTCTTTGATAACGTATGGATTCCAAAAAACATTAAGCCTATTGCAAATATAAATAAGGTAGATCCGATAATGTAACTTTTCTTTCTTTTCATGGTGCACGTCCTTTTAGTCTTTAAGCCGTTTCGCTTAATATTAAAAAAATTTACTTTTCTGTCTAAATGAGTATTCAAATAGAAAATGTCCTAGTAAATCATACTACAAATGAGAAAATAATTAAATAGTTAAAATGAAATGATGGTATAATGAGTGAAGCAGAATCAGATATTTTCAATTTGAGCTATATAGAAGTAAAGTCTGGCAGTATCCTCATATAAAAATAGACAAATGCATCAAATAGACGTACAATAGATAATGGACTAAAATTGGGTATACTGAACGTATTTCATTTTTAGAGGATATGTGATAATTGGCTTTCTTGTTTACATCTTGGAACAAATGTAATATTAAGATTCAGCGCCAGATCCATTGTGTAACCTAGAAAATAACTAAATCTCATACACTTAAAAATGAGGAGGAAAATAAAAATGTCAATGTTTTTAGATCAAGTAACAATTAACGTAAAAGCGGGAGATGGCGGTAACGGAATGGTAGCTTTCCGCCGCGAAAAATTTGTACCCGATGGAGGCCCTGCTGGTGGAGATGGTGGAAAAGGTGGAGATGTCGTTTTTATCGTAGACGAAGGTTTGCGTACATTAATGGATTTCCGATTTAACCGTCACTTTAAAGCTGAAGATGGCGAAAATGGCATGAGTAAAAACATGCATGGTCGTGGAGCAGGGGACAATGTCATTAAAGTGCCACCTGGTACAACGGTTAAAGAAGCAGAAACAGGCAAGGTTTTAGGTGATCTCGTTCATCATGGACACAAACTTGTTGTAGCTAAAGGCGGACGTGGCGGTCGTGGAAACAGTCGTTTTGCTACACCTAGAAATCCGGCTCCTGAAATTGCTGAAAACGGTGAACCAGGAGAAGATTATAAAATTGAAATGGAATTAAAAGTTTTAGCTGACGTAGGATTAGTTGGTTTCCCTTCAGTTGGAAAATCAACACTACTTTCAGTTGTTTCCGCTGCTCGACCTAAAATTGGGGCTTACCATTTCACAACTTTAGTGCCCAATTTAGGAATGGTTCAAACACCAGACGGACGTAGTTTTGTTATGGCAGATTTACCAGGGTTAATTGAAGGAGCTTCTCAAGGAATTGGTTTAGGAACACAATTCTTACGTCATATAGAGCGTACTCGTGTTATTTTACACGTTATCGATATGAGTGGAAGCGAAGGTCGTAATCCATATGACGATTACGTTGCCATCAACAAAGAATTAGAAACACATAATTTGCGTTTAATGGAACGTCCACAAATTATTGTTGCTAACAAAATGGATATGCCTGGAGCAGAAGAACATTTAATTGAGTTTAAAGAAAAAATAAAAGCTCTTAAAAAAGATGAGTACGAAGAAGATCTTCAAATATTTGCTATTTCTGCTATTACACATAAAGGAACGCAAAATTTATTAAACGCGACAGCTGATGTATTAGATGTAACACCAGAATTTCCGTTATATGAATTGGATCAAGAAGAAGATACTGTTATGTATAAACATACTCCTGAGGAAAAAGGATATGCTATTACAAGAGATCCTGACGCTACATGGGTATTGAGCGGAGATAAACTTGAAAAACTGTTCAAGATGACCAATTTTGATCACGATGCTTCTGTTTTACGATTTGCTCGTCAGTTAAGAACGATGGGAATTGATGAAGAGATGCGTGAACGTGGAGCAAAAGATGGAGACTTAGTACGTATCTTGAAATACGAATTTGAGTTTGTTGAATAAAATGAAACTAAAACGACCAAGCAATCAACTTTTTGATTGCTTGGTCGTTTCTTTTTCACCTCATTATCGCTTATTTAAGAAAAGTTTGGTAAAATATGTCGAACGGTCAAGTACAATTTTGGAGTTAAATGAATGATACTTTAATGGTTAGGACAGGATGAAATGGAATTATTATTTTTAGGTACAGGTGCAGGAGTACCTGCAAAGCAACGAAATGTAACTAGTATTGCACTAAAATTATTAGAAGAACGAAACACCATTTGGCTTTTTGATTGTGGAGAAGCAACGCAGCAACAAATTTTACATACCACTTTAAAACCGCGTAAAGTCGATAAGATTTTTATTACACATTTACACGGAGATCATATTTTTGGATTGCCTGGTTTTTTAAGCAGTCGCTCTTTTCAAGGGGGAGACGGTCCATTAACCATTTATGGTCCTGTGGGAATTAAGAATTATGTCCAAGTGTGCCTGAAAACTTCAGGAACTATTTTGAAGTATCCGCTACATTTTCATGAAATTACCGAAGAAGGTATAATTTTTGAAGATCAGAAATTTAAAGTCATTTGCCGTAAATTAAAACATGGCATTCAGTCTTTTGGCTATCGTATTGAAGAAGCTGATCACCAAGGAATGTTACAAGCCGATAAAGTGAAAGAAGCCGGTATTCCTTTTGGTCCGATGTATGGAAAATTAAAACAAGGTGAAACGATCACCTTAGAAGATGGTCGAACTTTTAATGGGAAAGAGTTCATCGGTGAAACTCAAAAAGGCCGTATTGTGACCATTTTAGGTGACACTAAGAAAACAAAAAATAATGTATTGCTTGCTGAAAATGCCTCTGTTTTGGTTCATGAAAGTACATTTGACGGAGCGAATCGTAAAATGGCAAGAGATTATAACCATTCTACGAATTTAGACGCTGCAGAAGTTGCTAAGGAAGCCAATGTTGCTAAATTAGTGTTGACTCATATTAGCGCTCGCTATTTAGGTAGAGACGTTTATTTATTAGAAAAGGAAGCACGAAAAGTATTTCCTAATACTCAAATTGCGAATGATTTTGATGAAATTGATATCCCACTTATTAGAACAGATAAATAAAAACATAAAAAGGAGCTTATGATGAAAAAAAATATGGATACGCTTAGAGATAAAGTTGTTTTTATTACTGGTGCTTCAACTGGATTAGGTGAAAAAATTGCTTATGAAGCTGCAAAAAAAGGGGCTATTGTGGTCGTTAGTGCTAGAAGAGAAGACCTGCTTTTACAAGTTAAGGAAAAATGTGAACAACTATCAAATAAACCGGCTTTTGCTTTTGGGTTAGATGTTTCAGATCCTGAGCAAGTAAAAAAAGTAATCAATGACATTTACCAGACTGTCGGAACAGTTGATGTTCTTGTCAACAACGCAGGATTTGGCCACTTTGAAGAAGCTTTGACCTTTGATATGGATATCGCAGAAAGAATGTTTCGCGTAAATGTTTTAGGTCTAATGTATGTAACTCAATTAGTTGCAATTGAAATGGCTGAAAGACAACAAGGTCACATTATCAATATTGCTTCTCAAGCTGGGAAAATGGCTACGCCTAAATCAACTATTTATTCTGCAAGTAAATTTGCTGTTATTGGTTATTCAAATGCATTGCGTTTAGAATTAAAACCGTTAAATATTTTTGTAACAACAGTCAACCCAGGCCCTATTGAAACAAACTTTTTTGATATTGCAGACGAAAGCGGAACTTACTTAGAAAAAGTTGGTCAGTTGGTATTAAATGCTGAAGTTGTTGCTGGTCGCATTGTTTCTTTAATGGGAACACCTAGAAGAGAATTAAACATGCCAGCACTATTAGAAATTGCCGGAAAATTTTATACTCTTTTCCCTCGCATCGGAGATTACTTAGCGGGCGATCTGTTTAACAATAAATAAAGCGATAAGCATTTTCATAGTGTTCATACGGATTACTGTGTTAAAATAACTCTATAAAATAGAACGAATGAGTCTATTTGAAAGGAGACGTATACTTTATGAAAAAACAATGGGGGACAATTGTAGCACTTATACTTATTGTAATCGTAGCATTTTTTGCTGTTTTAAATGTCGAGTCAGTTCCAGTTAGTTTTGGTTTTACAGAAGTAACTTGGCCTTTAATTATGATTATTTTAGGATCGTTATTTATTGGAGCTTTAACGACTGTTCTAATTTCTACTAGTACGACTTATCGAAACAAAAAAGAGTTGAAAAATGGTAAAAAAGAATTAGAAAATGCAGAAAACAGAAAAGAAGAAGCTGTTGCTCGAATCAGAGCAGAATATGAGGATAAATTAACTCAAAAAGATTTTATCATTAGTGAGAAAACAGATAAAATCAACAGTCTAGAAAGAGAATTGGTCAATCGTATGACACAAACAACAGTTACTTCTTCAAACGGACCAACTGATTCAGTACCAAAACAATAAAAATGGGATTATTTTGATAAAAAAAGAATAAACTTCAGTGTTTATTCTTTTTTTATTTGTGTTGAATTTGTTTCTAATTCAGCAATCTAGTATGCAAAACTAGTTTGTCTAGTGAAAACAATTGTGTTAAACTATTACTAACAGAAATGAGATAAAAAGGTGATTATATGAATAAAATTGAGGAAGATCTATTAGAATGGTCAAATGAAATAAGCCAGTATACTTTTCCGAGATGGAAAGAATTACCTGATTTTGATCTTTATATGGATCAAGTTTTAAATCTGATTGAACGTTACCTATCTATTTTTAAAGTGAGTGATCAAAAACAAATTATTACTTCGTCGATGATCAATAATTATGTTAAATTAGGATTGATTCCTCCTCCAGTAAAGAAACGATACACAAAAAAACATTTAGCGTATTTAATTGCTATTTCGATTTTAAAACAAGTGGTTACGATTCCTGAAGTTAAAGAAGGTATTCTTTACCAAGCGTCAATAAGTGGGATTAGAGAAGCGTATGATTTGTTTTGTACCGAGCAAGAGTATGCTTTAAGAGCTGTTGCTTCTCATATCAAACAGGCGGATAAGAAACCGTTATTGCCAGATAGTACAGATAATACAACGCTGATCGTTCGAACTGCCACAATAGCTGTCGCTACAAAAATTGTCACTGAGAAAGTTCTCTATTTGGCTCATGTACAGCAAGAAGAGAATGAAAAAAACAAAAATAAAACCAAGAAGTTGGAGGAATAAACATGAACAAACAAAAAATAGGGTTCTTAGTTGATTCAGGTTCGGATGTTCCTATAGATATCGTCAAGAAAGCCGATATGAAAGTCATTCCTTTAAAAATCATCTATAAGGATAAAGAATACACCGATAAAGTAGATATTCATGCGCAAGATGTATACGATCGTTTAGAACAAGAAATACCAAAAACTTCTTTACCAAGTGGTGAAGTGATTAGTGAGATGTTACAAGAATTTAAAAATGAAGGTTATGAAAAAGTTATTGCTGTTACCATTTCAAGCGGACTAAGCGGCACAAACAATATGGTTCGTTTAATGGCTGAAAATGTTGAAGGACTAGACGTTTTTACTTTAGACACCAAGAACATTGGAATCGGCAGTGGTTTTTTAGCTATTCAGGCTGCAGAGTACGTTGAAAAAGAGTTGGAATGGGAAGTTATTAAAGAAAAATTAAAGCAGGATGTAAAAAAATCTAAAATATTTTTCCATGTGCCAACTCTAGAATATTTGCAAAAAGGCGGACGGATCGGATTAGTATCTTCTATCTTAGGAAATGTTTTAAATTTAAAACCGGTTATTTCTTGTAATGATAATGGAATCTATCATACAGTTGCAAAAGTGCGCGGAAATAAAAAAAGTATTCAACGAGCTATTGATCTAGCAACTGAATTTGCAGGAGATGCAAAAAAATATCATTTAGCAATTGCTTATGGTGGTAAGACAGCCGAAGTCCAAGTTGACGATATTCGACTAGAACTTAAAAAGAAATTGCCAAACTTTGTTACAATATTTGAAGATCAAATCAGTCCGGCTCTAGGAGTGCATACGGGTCCTGGATTAATTGGGATCGGTGTTCACATTATAGAAGATTAGTACGGAGTTAAATCAGTCAATTAAAAGATCGGGACAACTTGTCCGGTCTTTTTTTGTTATCCCAGTGATGATCCATTAGATAGTTGAATTAAGCTGAGTTTGTTCAATGACAATTCATGTTCTATTTTAAAAGGAAGAAATACTATATCTATACCTATAATTTTTGATATAATGGTGCAGTTAGGAGTGAAGTAATTTGTTGAAATCACGTACAAACTGGAAATTAAAAGAACAAAACAATAACACTGATCTAGCAACAGATCTAAGTAAAGCATTAAACTTGTCTCCTTTGTTTATTGAATTGTGTTTACAAAGAGGCCTAGATTCTAGAGAAAAAATAGAACGATTCATCAAACCTGATGAAACATGGATCTATGACCCTTATTTGATGTATGACATGGAAAGTGCGGTTTCTCGGATCACAGATGCGGTTGAACAAGGAGAGCAGATAACGATTTATGGCGACTATGATGCAGGTGCGATACGTTCACAAGTGAAAAGTTTGTGCACATGTCTTTAGTTTTGCTATGACATGGAGAACTGATCAAATGAGAGTTGGAATGAGAGAGTAACGTCTTGAAACGGCTCCCCTAATCCTCCGATATGCTTTTGGATAGGTAAAAATCTAAAAAAGTATAAAGCTCGGTGAAGTCAGCTGAAAAAAGCCGTAAGTAAGGTAATTTCCTTACACGAAAAAAGTCCAGAGGTGGATTGTGCTTTTGATAGGCTGGGGGTCTTAGAAATTATCTATGGTTAGAATGTTTCTTAAAAGGAAACTGACGAATCTTCGAATGTACGAGTCGATACGTAAGCGATGTAGAAATGCAGCGCTAAGATTGCGCCTTAAGCCAATCTTATTGCATGTGGTAGAGTAAAAATCTGACGTTATGAAATACCATATTATCTTAAAGGGATAATCAAGTGCAACGGCCCATAGAAGAAACCTAAGGATATATAGAACAAGATAATTTGATTGGAACGTATGAAGCTTAGGATGTAGATGCTTTTACCAGCAAATGAAACAGTTTAGACGAAAATCTCGTAAGAGTACAATAAGCTAATTTACCTAAGTGAAAGTAGAGCCATAGTACCGATGAAGCTATGATAACAAATAGTGGAGGGAGGGGCTCGAATCGATTTAGACTGTCTTTATAAACTAGAGTGGCACAGTGATTAGATAATTTCAATTCAAATAAAAGAATTTTTTTCTAACCACAAGCTTATAGCAATTATACATTTTATCTAATTTGCGTTAGGCAACTTTAAGTCTAGAGAGTCTAAAACGATGGAACGCCGTGTGAGGTGAAAGCCTCACGCACGGTGTGGAGTGGGGGAAAACCAGGAGATCAGTTCAAATGGTTACCTATCACTATATGGCGTCACAAGTACAGCTGTTTTAAAAGAAACGATCGAAATGATCGGTGGAGAAGTCAATTACTACATTCCCAATCGTTTTACAGATGGATATGGACCTAATGTAGCAGCGTTTGAACGATTAATCGAACAAGGGACACAATTGATCGTCACTTGTGATAATGGTGTTGCTGGACATGATGCTATCGATCGGGCAAAAACATTAGGAATAGATGTTATTGTAACGGATCACCATGAGTTACCGAGCACGTTGCCCGCCGCTTATGCTGTCATTCATCCTAGACACCCAAAAGGTTCTTACCCTTTTGGAGAATTATCTGGAGTGGGGGTTGCTTTCAAATTAGCAACGGCTTTATTAGGAGAAATACCGATAGAATTATTGGATTTAGTTGCATTAGGAACAATAGCCGATTTAGTCTCGTTAACAGATGAAAATCGCGCTTTAGTAATGCAAGGTTTGGTTGTTTTACAAAACACCCAACGCATTGGCTTATCTGCTTTATGTAAATTAGCAAAAATAAAGCGTGAAGAAATTGATGAAGAAACAGTCGGTTTTATTATAGCACCGCGCTTAAATGCTGTTGGACGACTAGGAGATGCCTCTCCAGCTGTCGAATTGTTGACGACTTTTGATGATGAAGAAGCAGCCTCGCTAGCACAAATGATTCAAGAAAAAAATATCGAACGTCAAGCTTATGTTTCTACTATAACGAATGAAGCATTTGATATGATTGAAAAAAGTGATGTAGATTCAGATGTCTATGTTTTAGCAAAAGAAGATTGGCATGAAGGCGTCTTAGGTATTGTGGCTAGTAAAATTGTTGGTAAAACTGGAAAACCAGCTTTGGTTATGAACATTGATCCAGCTAAGGGTTTGGCTAAAGGTTCTGGTAGGAGTGTCCCAGCATTTCATCTGTATAATGCATTAGATACTGTTCGAGAATTCACCACTACGTTTGGTGGACATCATATGGCTGCTGGTTTGACTATTCCAGTAGAAAATATCGAACGTATTCAAAATGAACTGAATCAATATGCAGTCGAAAATGGAGCATCACAAGAGTTAGGTGAAGAAACACAAATAGACAGCCAGTTGACCATCGAAGAAGCAACGGTAGAAGTAGTTGAAGAATTGAAGCGTTTGGCTCCTTTTGGTACGGATAACCTTAAGCCAACATTTCTTTTTAAAAACGTAGAATCTCAAGATGTTCGTCGAATTGGCGGAGACCAAGCTCACTTAAAAATGAAACTGGCAGAAGGCAACGCTTTTCTAGATGTGATTGGTTTTCAATTTGGACCTGTTGCGGAAGAAATAGGACTACATTCAGCTATTTCTGTAGTTGGAAAATTAGCTATCAATGAATGGAATGGTTCACGCAAAACACAATTGATGTTAGAAGATTTAGCCATTGAAGGCGTACAAGTCTTTGATTCTAGGAGTACACATATACCGTCAACCTTATGGAAAACTGAAGAAGCAGATTTTGTCTTTTTTGATCAACTAAATGTTGAAAAATACGCTCATCTTTTACCGGAGACGAGTTACAGTCATGCATTGACCACTCCTGAATCTTTTTCAAAATTTGAAATGAGAACGGCTCAATTGATTTTTGTCGATTGCCCTTCTGATATTGATTCAGTCAAAGAGCTTTTAGGTCACTCTATTCCCGAAAAAATTATTGTTTGTTTCTATAGCCGAGAAGAATTGTATTTAAATGGGATGCCAAATCGAAGTCAATTTGGACAAGTCTTTAAGTATACGGCAACACATGTCGATATTGATGTTCGGAACAAACTGAACTTATTAGCTACTCATTTAAAAATAAAGGAAAATAATTTAATTTTTATTATTTCAGTGTTTTTAGAGATAGGATTTGTTACAATAACAGATGGTGTTATGAATGTCGTTAAAGACGTTCAGAAAAAAGAATTAGAGCAAGCAGCAGCTTATCAAAAACGACTAAAACAAATTCAATCTGAAAACTTTTTTGTTTACAGTCATTTTTCTGAGTTGGAGAATTGGATGAAACAACAAATAAAAGCAACACCTTAAAATTGAATGGAGGAAAAGTTTCAATGGATTTAAAAAATTATATTGCAGATGTCCCTGATTTTCCTGAAAAAGGCATTATTTTTCGTGATATTTCCCCTTTAATGGCGGATGGAGAAGCATACCGTTTTGCCACGAACGAAATTGTGAAATACGCTAAAGACAAAGGCGTTGAAATGATTGTTGGGCCTGAAGCGCGCGGCTTTATTGTTGGCTGCCCGGTAGCTTATGAAATGGGAATTGGCTTCGCTCCTGCACGTAAAAAAGGGAAATTGCCTCGTGAAACGATTGAAGTTACGTATGGTTTGGAATACGGAAAAGATACCTTGCAGATCCATCAAGATGCCATTAAACCTGGGCAAAAAGTTCTTGTTTGTGATGATTTATTAGCTACTGGCGGAACGATCGCTGCAACAATCGAGTTGATCGAAAAACTTGGTGGAATAGTTGTTGGAACTGCTTTTCTAGTTGAATTAAAAGACTTAAACGGCCGTGACAAAATTAAAGGATATGATATTTTAGCTTTAATGGAGTATTAACACCATTTAACAAAAAAGAGGAGAGACGTTGTCTTTCCTCTTTTTTGCGCTATTTTTTTGTAAAAAATGACATTCTCCTTTAATTGCGGAAATTATCTATAGAATATGAATGTTTTGCAATGAAAAAGGAGAGTGTGACATGCAAACAACTAGTTTAAATCAGATGCTATTTCATTTAACATTATGTAAAGGAATTGGTGCAACGAGCCGCATTCGTATGCTCTCAGCCTTAATAGATAACCCCTATTTATCCGCTTATGAGCTAGCTGGTTGTGCTCAACTAAATTCAATCAATACAAGAGTATTTATGGATAGTTTTGCTGCTGTTGATTTAGAGAAAAACTTAGATGAGTATGATAAAAAGCAGATCAAATGGATATCTATTTTGGATCAAACTTATCCTGAGTACCTAAAGCATATCTATAACCCACCGGCATTATTATTCTATCAAGGAGACCTTTCATTGCTCAATCAGCAATTACTTGCTATCGTTGGATCTCGTTTGACTAGTTCGTACGGTGAAAAAGCATTAGCTCTGTTATTGCCCGAATTGATTAGTCATGAGATCACAACGGTAAGCGGATTAGCTAAAGGAATTGACAAAAAAGTCCACCAGAAAACTATTGAACTAGGTGGACGGACGATTGGCATCATAGGGACGGGATTAGATCACTACTACCCGTTTGAAAATGAATCGTTACAAAAAGAAATCGCCAGAAACCATTTACTGATCTCTGAATACCCATTAGGAACTAAGCCGTTAAAACACCATTTTCCGATGCGCAACCGAATTATTGCGGGTCTTTCATTAGGGACATTGGTCATTGAAGCTAAGTACCGCAGTGGCAGTTTGATTACAGCTAATCTAGCCTTGCAAGAGGGGCGTGAAGTATTTGCAGTGCCTGGAAATATCACAAATCCTTATTCAGAAGGCACCAATGATCTAATCCTACATGGCGCAAAATGTGTCTTAATGCCACAGCATATTTTAGAAGAACTTAAATAGATAAAGAGAACTTCAAAGAAACAGTTGAGCTGTTTCTTTGAAGTTTTTTTAGCGCCTACAATAAAAGTGTGAAATGATAAAAAAGGAAAGGGTTTCAAGGGGAGAAAACTGTTTTTTTCTTCTATTATATGCTATCTATTTTCACAAAAATAAATAAGGATGGTTGACAAAGTGCCTAAAGATAGCATAAGATGATTAACGATTTCAATTATAGATTAGAGAACGACTGAATTAGTAAAAAACTACGCTCATTTGAGAGGAGCATTTCATTGGCATATAAATACCTGGTGATTGTTGAATCGCCTGCTAAAGCAAAAACAATTGAAAAATATTTAGGTCGAAATTATAAAGTGGTCGCCAGCTTAGGACATATCCGCGATCTTCCTAAAAGTCGGATGGCAGTGGATGTTGAAAATAACTACCAACCTGAATATATTTCTATTCGAGGAAAAGGCCCATTAATCAAAGAGTTAAAAAAATATGCAAAAAAAGCTGAAAAAGTTTTTCTCGCAGCTGACCCGGATAGAGAAGGGGAAGCTATTGCTTGGCATTTGAGTTTTTTACTAGGGCTAGATGTAACAGATAAAAACCGTGTAGTGTTTAATGAAATTACCAAAGATGCCGTTAAAAATGCATTTAAAGAACCTCGTTCCATTGATATGGATTTAGTAAATTCACAACAAGCTCGAAGAATATTAGATCGACTTGTCGGATATACCATCAGTCCTATTTTATGGAAAAAAGTAAAAAAAGGATTAAGTGCTGGAAGAGTTCAATCCGTAGCGCTAAAATTGATTTGTGATCGAGAAAATGAAATCAATCAATTTAAACCTGAAGAATATTGGTCAATCGGTGCCAACTTTAAAAAAGACAAAAAGAAATTTAAAGCCAATTTCTATGGACTAAAAGGCAAGAAAAAGGATTTAAAGAATGCCCAAGACGTACAAGAAATTATCAAACAACTAGATGGCGATCAGTTCGAAGTGCTATCTGTTACTAAAAAAGAACGGATGAGAAACCCAGCTCTTCCTTTTAAAACAAGTAGTTTGCAACAAGAAGCAGCAAGAAAATTAAATTTCAGAACGCGTAAAACGATGATGGTTGCACAACAACTCTATGAAGGTATCTCAATGGGGCGCGGTGGTGCTGTCGGACTGATCACTTATATGCGTACGGACTCTACTCGAATCGCTGCTTCCGCAAAAAGTGAAGTTGCAGAATACATTATAAAAGAATTTGGACCTGAATACGCAGCTTCTAAACCCCGAACAGGAAAAAAAGCTGAAGGTGATCAAGACGCCCATGAAGGTATTCGACCATCTAGTGTGTTAAGGACACCAAAGGAAATTGAAAAATTCCTGACAAAAGATCAATACAAATTATACAATCTTATTTGGTCGCGATTAGTAGCTAGTCAAATGACACCAGCCGTATTTGATACTATGAAAGTAGATATTGCACAAAATGATGTGTATTTCAGAGCAAATGGTTCGAAAATCAAATTTCCTGGTTACCAAAAAGTTTACATTGAAGGTAACGATGAAGGAAAAGAGGAAAAAGAGAATCTTTTACCTGATATGAAAAAAGGTGATCAAGTTAAATCAGTAGATATTGAACCAAAACAACACTTCACTCAACCGCCTGCTCGTTTTTCCGAGTCGACTTTGATTCGTGTGTTAGAAGAAAATGGTGTAGGTAGACCCTCTACTTATGCTCCGACTTTAGAAACGATTCAACGTAGATACTATGTTAAACTACAAAGCAAACGGTTCGAAGTAACGGAATTAGGCGAGATCGTTAATGGACTCATTAATGAATTCTTCCCTCAGATTGTTGATGTTCACTTTACAGCAGATATGGAAAAAGATCTGGATGAAGTTGAAGAAGGGAATAAGGAATGGCCTAAAGTTATCGATCAATTCTACAAACCCTTTGCGGTTGAAGTTGAAAAAGCGGAAGAAAATATGGAAAAAGTCCAAATCAAAGATGAACCTGCTGGATTTGATTGTGATCTTTGTGGCCATCCAATGGTAATCAAACTTGGACGATATGGAAAATTCTATGCCTGCAGCAATTTTCCGGATTGTCGTAATACCAAACCAATCGTAAAAGAAATCGGTGTTACTTGTCCTGTATGTGGTGAAGGGCATGTCATTGAACGAAAATCTAAGAAAAACCGTATTTTTTACGGATGTGATCGTTACCCAACATGCGAATTCGTTTCATGGGATAAACCGGTCGGTCGGAACTGTCCTAAATGTGAGCATTATTTAGTTGAAAAGAAAGCAAAAGGCAGCAAACAAGTAGTCTGCAGTCATTGTGACTATAAAGAAGAACTACAAAAATAACTAAAGCAAAAAAGAACTAGTTAGGCAGAGTGATACTCCTCTTGCTTAACTAGTTTTTATTTATATCTAAAGGTAAAAAATAAAAGATTATTCATTTAACAGCAAAGATTAAAGCAGAAATGAATTGTTTTAAAATTCAATTAATTTAATTCTTTATCGATTGTAATCTAAATATTTGTATGATAAAGTAGCTTTGTTGTAAGAGTGGAGGGATTATTTTTGGTAGATCAAACAATTAAAAAAACTTTTTTGCAATATTTGATTACCGAAAGACATTATTCTGAGCTGACAAAAAAAGCTTATGAGGAAGATATCACTCACTTTGAATTGTTTTTAAATCAAACGGGAGATGCTGATTTTAGTAGCGTAACTCTTCAAGATGTCCGGATCTATTTAGGTGAATTAAACGAACAAGGATTAAGCCGCAATAGTGTTTCAAGAAAAATTTCTAGTTTACGAGCATTTTATCAGTTTTTATTAAAAAACCAATTGACTCAAGATAATCCATTTTCTTATATTCATTTAAAAAAGAAAACGCTTCGTTTGCCTAAATTCTTTTATGAAAAAGAAATGGATGCTCTTTTTGAAGCTGTAAAAGGAGAAAGGCCGCTTGATTTTAGGAATGAAGCCATCCTCGAGGTCCTTTATGGAACAGGAATACGTGTGAGTGAATGCAGCGGGATCACATTGAAAGATATTGATTTTGATTTAAGTGTGCTATTGATCCATGGAAAAGGGAATAAAGAACGATATGTACCTTTTGGACATTATGCAGCGGTTGCTATACGTGAGTATATGGAAAAGAGCCGTACTCCATTAATGGCAAAATACCAAAAGGATCATTCCTTTTTATTTGTGAATCATCATGGCGATCCAATAACGTCTACTGGAATTGAATATATATTAAATCAAGTGATTAAAAAAAGCAGTTTAACATCTGATATTCATCCGCATATGCTGCGTCATTCTTTTGCGACCCATTTATTAAACAATGGAGCAGACATGCGAACCGTTCAAGAATTGCTTGGTCATGCTAGTTTATCGTCAACTCAAATATACGCTCACGTAACAAAGGAACGATTACAAAAAAATTATCGTCAATTTCATCCAAGAGCTTAGGAATGGATAACTGACTGGAGGAAAAAATAATGACAGAATTTCATGCAACAACTATTTTCGCGATTCAACATAATGGAAAAAGTGCAATGGCAGGAGATGGCCAAGTAACCATGGGTGAACAGGTCATCATGAAAGGCACGGCACGCAAAGTTCGCCGCATTTACAATGATGAAGTACTTGTTGGATTTGCTGGTAGTGTAGCGGATGCCTTTACGTTAGAAGAAAAATTTGAAAGCAAATTACATGAATATAAAGGGAACCTCACTCGCGCTGCAGTAGAATTGGCTCAAGAGTGGCGTTCAGATCGTGCAATGCAAAAATTGGAAGCTTTATTAATCGTGATGAATAAAGAAGAAATGTTAATGGTTTCGGGTGGCGGTGAAGTTATTCAGCCAGACGATGGAATACTTGCGATCGGTTCAGGCGGAAACTTTGCACTTGCAGCTGGAAGAGCGTTAAAAAAACACGGTAAAGACCTAACAGCAGCCCAAATTGCTGAAGAGAGCTTAAACACAGCTGCTGACATTTGTGTTTTCACGAATCATAATATTATTGTGGAAGAATTATAAGGAGTGAACGAAATGATGACTAAAGAGAATATGACTCCAAAAGAAATTGTAGCCGAGCTAGATAAATACATTATTGGACAGGCAACCGCTAAAAAATCGGTTGCTGTAGCTTTGCGCAATCGTCAAAGACGCCTAAAACTAAATGAAGATATGCAAAAAGAAATCACACCTAAAAACTTATTGATGATTGGAGCAACGGGTGTAGGAAAAACAGAAATTGCACGTCGTTTAGCAACGATCGTTCAAGCACCTTTTGTAAAAGTTGAAGCAACTAAATTTACAGAAGTCGGGTATATCGGAAGAGATGTTGAATCTATGGTTCGTGATCTAGTGGAAGCGTCTATTCAAATCGTAGAAAAACAACAATACTCTAATGTCTACACTCAAGCAGAACGAAACGCCATCGAACGGATTGTAAAACTATTGATACCAGGGATCAAAAAAGAAAAGAAACAAAGTACTAGTGCTAATCCTTTTGAAAGCATGTTTAAAAATATGGGTATTGATCCTAACCAAGTTAACCCGCAAGCAGAAGAAGAGGAAGAAGAAGTAACCGAAACTATTTCTACCGACCGTGAAAAAATGAAACAACAAATTCGTAATGGTCTATTGGATGATAGAGAATTGACTGTTCAAGTAGAAAGCCAAAAGAAACCAGTGAATTCTCCTATGGGAGCCGGATTGGAACAAATGGGTATTGACTTGAATGAAACATTAGGTGCTTTACGTCCAAAACAAAAAACCAAACGTACCGTTACCGTGAAAAAAGCGATTGAACTCTTTATTCAAGAAGAATCTTCAAAATTAGTCAATCCAGAAGATATTCAATCCATGGCTGTTGATTTAGCTCAAAACGCAGGAATCATTTTTATTGATGAATTTGATAAAATTACGTCTAAAAATGAAAATAGCGGAACCGTTTCTAGAGAAGGTGTTCAACGTGACATTTTACCGATTGTAGAAGGTTCTCAAGTGACTACAAAATACGGTCCTATTCAAACAGATCATATCTTGTTTATTGCTTCCGGTGCTTTTCATGTCGCTAAACCAAGTGATTTGATTCCTGAATTACAAGGAAGATTCCCGATTCGTGTAGAGTTAGATGATTTAACAAAAGAAGATTTTGTCAAAATTTTAACCGAACCGAATAATGCGTTGTTAAAACAGTATATTGCCATGTTGGGAACTGAGAATGTTACTATCACTTTTACGTATGAGTCCATTGAACGATTAGCAGAGATAGCTTATCGAGTTAATCATGAAACAGATAATATTGGGGCAAGACGCTTGCATACAATTTTAGAAAAATTATTAGAAGATTTATTGTTTGAAGCTCCAGATATGCAAATGGGAGAAATCACCATCACAGAAAGCTATGTAAATGAAAAAATTGAACACATTGTAGCAGACAAAGATTTAAGTCGCTACATTTTATAAAAGATTGATGGAGGCTTCACATGAATGATTTACTGCAAAAAATGCGTAAAATTAATTATTTGTTACAAACTAAAGGCGGCGTAGTAAAATCCGAGTCTTCACCCGAAGGAGTATTAGCGTTTAATGATATGGCAATCGTGTTAGGGGATATTCTTAATGCCAACACGTATCTGATCGACGACGCTGGGACACTTTTAGGCTACCATGAGAAACACGAAATCAATAACGAGCGTGTTAAACAAATGCTTATTGATGAAAAATTTCCTATGAAGTATACCCGCAGCATGCTAGAAATCTATGAGACCAGAACAAATATTGGCATCGAAAGCGATTATACCGTCTTTCCTATCGAAACAAGAGATATGTTTGTAGAAGGCTTAACTACGGTTATCCCTGTTTTTGTGGCAGGAGAACGGTTAGGGACTTTGTTGCTTGCACGCTTGAACCAAGTATTCGATGACAATGATCTCATACTCGGCGAACATGCCGCAACTGTTGTTGGAATAGAAGTCTTGTATAAAAAGTCTACACAGATCGCAGAATCAGCTCGAAGTATGGCTACTGTTCAAATGGCGATCAAGACGTTGTCTTATAGTGAACTAAAGGCGATAAAGGCTATTTTTGAAGAATTAGACGGTACAGAAGGTCGAATCACTGCTTCCAATGTTGCGGATAAAGTAGGAATCACCCGTTCTGTCATTGTTAATGCTTTGCGTAAGCTAGAATCAGGTGGAATTATTGAATCTCGGTCTTTAGGCATGAAAGGAACGTACATCAAAATACAAAACACAAAGTTTATTGAGGTATTAGAAAAAGAATCGATTTATTGATGCGTCA
>NZ_JBEMBC010000041.1:0-23436 GCF_040274425.1 Carnobacterium sp. | reverse complement strand
CAGATTTATTGATTGAACAACTTACGCTGAATGTTCCTTCAAGACTAATCGATTATGCTGAAGCTCTAGGGGTTGAATATTTGCACCCGAATTATCGCAGCTTTAACTCCGACACCGCGAAGCAAATAACGGATAGAGGTCTAGGTATAAATATCTGGACTGTCAATGAAGAATCAGATATGCAACAATTATTGACAGATAATGTGAACTCTATTATCACTAACTATCCTGATCGCTTGAAAAGTGTGATGAATAAAGAAAAAGCAAGTCAGATATAGATTTAAAAAAATCTGGAGTACCCTTCAAAATATTCACTTTGAAGGGTACTTTTTTGAAGGAAAGGTATTTGGAATGGCTGTTAACCATCTAATAATATGCTACATTAAATAAAAAAAACAGCTCAGAAATTTTTTGTTTACTTTAATTAACGCCTGCATATTGAGGGAGCAATTTTGTAGATCAATTGATCAAAGAGGGCAAAATTGGAGAAGTCATTCAAGTAACCGAATTTGGTCCACATCAATTAGATAAAGAGATACGTCCAGACTGGTTCTTAAGAAAAGAACAAGACGGCGGAATCTTATGTGACATTGGCAGCCACCAAATCGAGCAATTCTTGTATTATACCGACAATGAAAATGGGGCCGCCTTTATATTTGAAGTAGATTGTTTCATAACAGACGGATTGAACATATTTTTAAAGCTCAAGAGTTGTGTCTAGCTGCGCAAGGAAAAGTGATAGCCATCCCCAAAAAAATAAGATGTGTTGAGAAATGTAACTTTAGCAAAAAAAAGCTGTATCAGAAAATCTTAATAAAGGTTTCTGATACGGCTTTTTATCGATTTATTTTACTGAACTGAGCTAATGAGTTTATAGCCCTTCGCTTTAAAGGATTTCATTTGCAGATGCAGAAATAACTCTATATACTTTATAGTGATGCAATAAAACTTTATATGAAATACTTTGCGTAGTATATAACTATAACGCGATTGTCACTATTAGGAGGAAAAAATGGATAAGAAAACAGAAAAGTTGTTGATTAAGAAAGCAAAGAAACTCAGCAAGTGGCATGAAGGAGTATTCGTGAATCCTATTTTTTGGGAAGTAAATGAAAAACGCTATTATATGGCTGGATTCACTGTAGGAAACACACCAAAAGCTACCGCTTATTTTACAACAGTTGGGGATGAAAAGAGAGAAGAGGCAGAAATTGCCCAGTCTTATTTATCGCTTTTTTCAGATACGAGTAATAATATTTTCCGTGTTGGCGGTGAACATTTAAAAATAGATACCTCTTATTATACGAAACCGCTGGAAATCCCAGTAAATTCATCAGAAATTGCTGTAATTGAAGGACACGAATCATTCAAGCATCTATGGGAGGTGCAACAGAAATTCAACCTGCTGACGAATGACTATCACCGTTATTATGAGGGATTGTTGTTAAGAGAACAGTTAACACAAAAAGATATTGATCATAATATCGAAATAGTCAATTGGGTTAATCTTTATCAATATGAAACCTTATCTCTTTTGTTGAACCAAAATAGCGTAATCCGTGCGTATACTGGCTATTTAGAGACCACAAAAGAATGGAAAGATTTATCACGTGATCAGCGTACATTTGTTACCGGAATAACCAAGAATGTTGCTAAAATGCAAGAAAATCTTCGCTCTTTAGATCTTATTGAGTCGAATGATCCAGAAAAAATGATTATATTAAATTTAGAGAAAGCAAAAAGTGACCTTCGTATTGGAATTGCAAAACAAAAAGAATACATTCGTTATCCGAAATAGGTGAAGAAATAAAATTTAGTAGAGCACTCGTTTTAGTGTTGATAAGGTCATTAAGCTAATCCAAGGTGGACAAAGAAACCGAGTGAATGGAACAGAAGGGTATATAGAAAGACTCTAAATTTAAAGGACTTATATTATTTTTTAATTAATAAAAAAGCTTGATTTCTTAGCATACCAGCTTAAGAAACCAAGCTTTTTGAGTTATGAGAAATTTCATTTACAGTAAAGATTGCTTTATTTTAGTAGCTCCAATTTTTATAAAAATACTTGGCTTGATTTTTTTAATAGATTGACTTTTAAAGAGGAATCTTCCAAAATAAGGAAAGAAATAGACGTTTGGTACCGCTAAAATACAGCAGTAAGGGAGATGGATCAGTCAATGGGACATACAGTAATACTTGCAGAGAAACCTTCCCAAGCGCAGGCTTATGCTGAGTCTTTTGGAAAATTTTCAAAAAAAGATGGGTATATTGTTTTAAATTCATCGAATGACGTGATTACTTGGGGATTTGGACACTTAGTTGAATTGGCTTCTCCAGAGGAATACAAGGATGAATGGAAGAAATGGAACTTGAAAGAGCTGCCTATCATTCCAGAAACATTTAAGTTTAAAGTGGGACAGGGAAAAGCCAAGCAATTTAATGTCGTAAAAAAATTGTTAAAAGAAGCTGATCAAATCATTATCGCCACCGATAGTGATCGCGAAGGAGAAAATATTGCGCGTTCGATCATCAATCAAGCCAAAGCTGGCAATAAAGAAATTAAACGCCTATGGATTAATTCACTTGAATCTGATGAAATTCAAAAAGGTTTTGCTGATTTAAGAGATGGAAAAGAATTTTATTCTTCCTACGTTGAAGCCCAAACACGGCAAATAAGTGATTGGTTGGTGGGTATTAATTTATCTCGTATGTATACTCTCTCTTTGCAGAAAAAAGGCATCAACGAAGGAGTATTCAGTGTAGGACGCGTTCAAACACCGACACTCTATATGATTTATACGCGCCAAAAACAGATTGAAAATTTTATTCCAGAACCCTTTTTCGAATTACACGCAACAGTAACAGCTGAAAAAGGTGTATTTAAAGCTAAGTATGCAAAGAAATTTCCTGCGAAAAAGGAATTGCAAGAATTTATCAAAAACCACGAGTTGTTGGCCAGCAATCCTGGTGTGATTTCTTCTGTTGAAACTAAACGAATATCACAGCCTTCGCCATTTCTATTTTCATTAAGTGACTTGCAAAGTTTAATAAACAAAAAATATAAAGTGAGCCCTTCGGATACATTGAAGCATGTACAGTCGCTTTATGAAGCTAAATTAGTAAGTTATCCTAGAAGTGATTGCAGATACATCACTGATTCAGAGTTTCGGTATTTGTTAGAAAGAATTGAAGGGTATCAAGGTATATTAAACCACACCATTAAAGAGCCAAATACAAGCAAACGAAAACGCTATGTAGACGGTTCAAAAGTTCAAGAGCATTATGCTATTATTCCAACTAAAAAAGTACCTGCAAAAAAAGCGTTAGAGAAGCTGCCATCTATTCAAAGAGACATTTACTTTACTATTTTAAGGCGAACAATGGCTATGTTTGAGACAGACTATAAATATGATGAAACAACTGTCATTGTAGATATCAAAACTGTTCCGTTTTTAAGCAAAGGAAAAGTGATATTGGATAAAGGTTGGCAGAGACTAGAATATGGAGCAAGTAAAAAGTCGGATAAAGAAGCAACTAGTGAACTACCGTTAGTAAAAAACGGGGAGTCAGTAGAAACAGATCTAAATACGTCAGAAGGATTTACTTCGCCACCGAAAACATACACAGAAGGTACGTTGATTACCGCAATGAAAACTTGCGGTAAAGAATTAGAAAATGAAGAAGAAAAAGAGATTTTAAAGGCAACAGAAGGTATTGGAACAGAAGCAACAAGAGCGAATGTTTTAGAAACCCTTAAAAAGCAGCATTATATAGAGATTCAAAAAAATAATGTAACGGTTACTCAAAAAGGGGAAATCTTGTGCCAAGCTGTTGAAAACACCCTTCTTAGCAGTCCTGAGATGACGGCTAAATGGGAAACCTATCTAAAGAAAATCAAAAATGAAGACGGCACCCAGCAAGCTTTCTTAGACAGTATTCAAAAATTTATTGCTCATACCTTAGATTCAAGTGCACAAGTTATTGAAAAGAATGATTGGTCTACTCATACCAAAAGTACCAACCATTTGTCGCAGAAGGCAATTGGAAAATGTCCAGTTTGTGAGCAGATGATGATCGATAAAGGAAAATTCTATGGATGTAGTGGCTATAGCAATGGCTGCACTTTTACATTGCCCAAAAGGTACGTAGGAAAAACACTTTCTGAAGCGACTCTTAAGAAGTTGCTAGATACGAGAGAAACGCAGTTATTAAAAGGATTTAAGAAAAAGACTGGTCAAACATTCTCAGCTGCTCTTATCCTGACAGAAGACAACAAGTTACTGTTTAAGCCTTACGAAAAAACGGAGAAGAAATGAGAGTAAGGAAAAAGCAGTTCGTTTTGCTGCAACTAATTATTAAACAAATTGGATCGTAAAAGTATCACTAAAGTTGGTTCTTCGTTAAATGATATGGATGAGTCTACCAAGAGTCAAAGCGGAGTAGTGCTTTGACTCTTTTAGTAGATAAAATTTCTTCCGTAATGAGCATGTCATCCTTTTCGTGGCTACAAGCATCATGATTCCTCCAGAAAGTTTAATATTCACTGACTCTTATGCAAAAGATGTGGATAATGAGCCAGAACTCTCTTACCCTATAATCTACTCTGTTTTTAAGTTCCGATTATGAGATAGGCCTCGTCTAGTGGATAAAACGGATGCTTTTTTGTATGAGATTGTGAGATAAACCTCTTTTATCTCATAATTAAGTCTATTTTTAGATTCAATTATGAGCTACAACTGCTTTAGCTCATGACCTCATCTTCTTTTCGTACAGTTTTATGAAGTAGAGTCTATATAAATCATACTAGATCCTTTTCTCTATCTAAAATTATGAGGTAGCCCTCTCTTATCTCATCCTAAACCGCTCAAAAATTTTGTGATGTCTATTCATCATTACCCAAAAAATAGTTGCGTATAGATAGAAAGTCATCTATATTAGTAAGAGTAGAAAAAAGAAAGAGGTTTAACTATGGACTATGAATCTTATGCAAAAGTGATGAAAGCTTTGTCTGATCCTAAACGTGTACAAATAATAGATATGCTTTCTAATGGTGAGTTATGTGCTTGCGATATTCTGGAGCAATTCGATTTTACACAGCCTACGTTATCTCATCATATAAAAGTTCTTTTAAATGCGGGTTTAGTTACAGTAGAAAAAAAAGGAACATGGCATCATTATTCATTAAATGAAAAATGTATTAATCAACTAGTATCTGATACTAGTCAACTTACTTCTGCAACTACACAGCAAGTAGGAGGAGAAAATTCATGAAAATTATTGTGATTGGATCCGTTGCTTCGGGTACATCTGTAGCAGCTAAAGCTCGAAGAAATACAGAAGAGGCTGAAATTGTCGTTTATGATCAAGGAAAAGACATTTCTTATTCAGTTTGTGGAATTCCTTATCAAATTGGTGGAGAAGTGGAAGACTTAGATATATTAATGCCTAGAAATGCAGAGTGGTTCAAAAAGAGATACAACGTTTCTATTTTCACAGAACATAAAGTGACAAAGATTGATCATGCCAACAAACAAGTAGAAGTGACAGATCTTGTTTCTGGTGAAAAGAAAAGTGATCAATATGATGTTTTAGTTTTTGCAACAGGGGCTTCTCCATTCACTCCTCCTCCATTTAACCAAAAGAAATATGACAATGTGTTCCAAGTTCGTACTATTCAAGACGCCCGAGATATTGGAGTTTATTCTGCTAAACAACCCAAGAAAGCGTTGATTATTGGTGCTGGATTTATTGGTTTAGAAATGACAGAACAATTGGTTCATAAAGGGTTGGAAGTGACGATTGTTCAATTAGAAGATCAAGTGATGCCCCCAATGGACGCGGACATGACTTTCCGTGTAGAGGAGCATATGCGCGAGAAAGGCGTTAATTTGATTCTAAGTGATACAGTGAAAACGATTGAAGGAGAAACCTCAATCGAAAAAGTCATCACGACAAATGGGGTTACGATTGATCCGGATATCGTTATCCTATCTGCAGGTGTACGTCCAAATACAGAATTGGCTAAAGAAATGGGTGTAGAGCTTGGGGCATCAAGAGCGATTGCGGTAAACAAAAAAATGCAAACCAATCTTCCAGATGTTTATGCAGTTGGGGATGTGGCCGAAAGCTTCTCCGTTATTACAGGCAAACCCATCTATCGTCCACTAGGTTCAACAGCTAATAAAATGGGTCGAATCGCTGGAGATGTTATTACTGGTGGCGATTTAGAACACCGAGGCGTATTAGGAACAGGAATCTTTAGAATCTTTGATCTACAGGTTGGTCAAACAGGCTTAACCGAAAAAGAAGCGAAAAAAGAAGGGTATGATGTTGAAATTTTATATAACATCAAGCCAGACCACGCTGAGTATTTAGGTGGAAAAGAATTAACGATCAAAGCATTAGCGGATAAAGAAACAGGTCGCGTTTTAGGTGCACAAGCTATCGGTCAAGGTGGTGTAGACAAACGAATCGACATAATCGCAACAGCCATCACCTTTAAAGCAAAAGCTGAAGATTTATTTCATCTAGATTTAGCCTATGCACCACCATTTGCCACGACTAAAGACCCTATTCTTTATACGGGCATGGCATTGGATAATGCCTTAAAACGCAATCCATTGATGACGCCAGCTGATTTAGTGCAGCGTCAAGATACTGGTGAGTCCCTGCAAATTGTCGATACACGTTCAAAAAAGGATTTTGAAAAGGCTCATGTTAAAGGAGCGATTCATATTCCTCTGGCTGAATTAAGAGAGAGAAGTGCAGAGTTAGATCAATCTTTAGTAACAATCACCTACTGCAATAAAGGTGTAACTGGAAATGCGTCTCAAAACGTATTACTGAATCATGGATTTAAAAAAGTTTACAACCTATCTGGTGGAAAAAAGAACTATCAAAGTTACCTCAAGATGATGGAATTAAAAAAATAATACACCACTCATAACTACTATTCGGGACAAATAGGAAGTTTCCTTTCTATTTGTTTTTTTGTGGTTTGAAATATAATGCCGCCTAAAAATTCAGTAAGTAAAAGAAAGGGACGAAATGATGTTTAATACGTTAAAAAAATATGGTTGGTTTTTTAAATTACGTTGGAAAAGCTATTCTTTTGGTGTTTCTGCGCTAATTATTTGCGCTATTCTACAAGTGATGAATCCTAAAATTATTGGAACCATCATTGACCACTTTATAGCTGGAACGTTAAATTGGAAGATTTTAATTTTTTGGGTGAGTTTGATCCTTATTTTTGCCCTAATTATGTACGCCTTGCGTTATGGATGGAGAATGGCTTTATTTGGAAATTCAACATTGATTGAATCTATCTTGCGTAATCGGTTGTTTTCATTTTTCACGCGTATGGATTCAGAATTTTTCCACAAATACCGAACGGGTGATTTGATGGCACATGCAACAAATGACCTAGCAGCTATCCGATTTGTTGCAGCGGATGGTGTGTTGACGTTGACGGATGCCTTATCATTAGGCGGTGTAACACTCTTTTCGATGTTCTTTTTTATCGATTGGAAACTAACATTAGTGTCCGTTTTGCCATTACCTATTTTGATCATTGTTTCAACGTATTTAGGGAAAATGATTCATGCACGTTACCGAGGTGCACTACAAGCTTTTTCATCAATGAATGACCATGTTCAAGAAAGTGTAACGGGAATGAAGGTCTTAAAAACGTTGGGTGAAGAAAAAGAAGATTTGTCTGCTTTTAAAAAGGAAACGCAACATGTTGTCGATGAAAATCAACGTGTCTACAAATTAAAAGCAGCTTTAAACCCAAGTATAGAAATCGTCATGGGGCTAACGTATGTGATTGCTTTATTAGTTGGTGGAAATTATGTTCAAAGTGGACGGATATCGATTGGAGATCTAGTAGCTTTTATCAGTTACATCGGTATGATGCAATGGCCATTGCTCGCAGTAGGGGGATTAATCAATACCCTTGAAAGAGGAAGTGCGGCTTACGATAGAGTGGATGTTTTATTAGCCTATACCCCTTCTATTGTAGAAATGGAAAATCCTTATCGCCAAGCATTAGAGGGAGATATTATATTTGATATCCAATCGTTTACTTATCCAGATGACGAGAAGCCTGTTTTAACCAATATTTCTTTTCACTTAGCGAAAGGAAATATGCTGGGAGTTGTTGGCAGAACGGGTGCTGGAAAGAGCGCACTCTATAAATTATTGTTACGCGATTACGATCAATATGAAGGTATGATTTCATACAATGATATTAATATAAAGGACTATGCTTTAGAATCACTAAAAAAAGGCATTGCAATCGTCCCACAAGAAAATTTTCTGTTTTCAACAACCATTAGAGAAAATATCCGATTTGGAAATCCAGATTTAACTCAAGAAGAAGTTGAAAAATATGCAAGGTTAGCGAATGTTCATGAAGATATTTTGCAGTTTCCGCAGGGTTACGATACAGAAGTGGGCGAAAGAGGTGTTTCTTTATCTGGTGGACAAAAACAGCGTATTGCTATTGCTCGGGCTTTAGCGGTAGAGCCAGACTGTCTGATTTTAGATGATTCACTATCAGCAGTAGATGCTCACACAGAAGAAGCTATCTTAAATTCATTGAAAAAAGAACGAAGAAATAAAACAACGATTATTTCTGCTCACCGTATCAGTTCAATCATGCACGCAGATGAAATCATCGTGATGGAAAAAGGAACCATCAGTGAACGAGGTTCTCATGAGCAATTAATTGAAACAAAAGGTTGGTATCGTGATATGTATCAAAAACAACAACTGGAGAAAAAATTAGATGGGGAGGGGTTATAATGGATAAACAAAAACAAACGGCTTTTTCTACTAAAGAATCTTGGCGTATTTTGATTAGTTTAGTTCGCTTTGCAAAACCCTATCAGTTCCTATTCCTCGTCTCATTTGTATTTTTGGCATTGGGTTCAGCTATAGCTGCGTATTTGCCTATTATTATTCAGCGCTACATCGATACGTATTTAGCAAATGGAACAGCAACAATCGAGATTACGGTACGTATAGTAACTTTTTATGGGATATTAACCCTTCTTAAAGCCGTGTTTGCTTATGCAAAAGACTTTCTCTTTAACACTGCTTCAGAAAGAACCGTGGGCAATATTCGAAATCAATTGTATGAAAAGGTCGTTTTACTTGGTATGCGTTACTTCGATCAGACACCAGCGGGGACAGTTGTTTCCAGAGTGACAAATGATACAGAGACTATCAAAGAGTTTTGGACTGTCTTTTTGACCATTGCTACTGGGTTATTCAATGTGTTGTCAATTACGATTGCTATGTTTGCACTAAACTGGCGTATGGCTTTAGTTTTTCTTCTCTTCACACCCGTTATTGTTTGGATCGCAGGTGTTTATCGAAAGAAGAGCACACTTGTTTACAGTCGTATGCGAAAAGTATTAAGTCAGCTGAATGCCAATTTAAGTGAATCTATTAGTGGGATGAGTATTATTCAAAAATACAACCAAGAAGAGCGGTTGGTAGATGAGTTCAATACAATCAATGAAGAATATGTCGTTTCTCGTCGTTCTATGTACAGTATGAACGCATTATTATTGGCGCCCGCAATCAATGTGATTGAATCGGTCGCTCTAGTAGCGGTGCTGCTTATTTTTGGGTATCAAGATTGGACCCAAGGGAACATTAATATAGGTTTGGTATACGCGTTTACGGCTTATTCACGATCATTTTTCCAACCGATCAGCCAAATGATGAATAGCTTGAGCTCGTTACAAGATGGAATTGTTTCAGGTCATAGGGTTCAAGAGTTGCTGAAAAGTGAAGAACTTGCTCCACAATCCAAGCCAGACACAAATGGTATGATTACAGAAGGCCATATTCGTGTAAATAATCTGAACTTCTCATACGATGGTAGTAAGCAAGTCTTGCGTAATATCAGCTTTGAAGTGAAACCAGGAGAAACAGTTGCCTTAGTCGGACAAACGGGATCAGGAAAAAGTTCCATTATTAATGTACTGATGCGGTTCTACGAATATCACGAAGGAGAGATCACTATTGATGGTCACTCACTGAAGGATATGCCAATAGAAGGACTTAGAACTAAAATGGGATTGGTTCTACAAGATAGTTTCTTATTTTATGGAAATATCGCAGACAATATCCGGATGTATAATAACGACTACACAGAATCCGAAATTAAAAAGGCTGCAGAATTTGTCTATGCAGATGAATTTATATCTGAAATGGAGCATGGTTACGCATCAAAGGTCATCGAACGTGGGGCAAGTTTATCTGCCGGAGAAAAACAATTAATCAGTTTTGCTAGAACCATTCTGCGTTCGCCGCGTATTCTGATTCTTGATGAAGCAACAGCGAATATTGATACTGAAACAGAAGAGAAAATTCAAAAAGGGTTGGCCAATATGCGCAAAGATCGAACATCTTTAATCATTGCTCACCGTTTATCCACTATAAAAGACGCAGATCAAATTTTAGTTTTGAGCAATGGCGAAATTGTGGAAAAAGGAACTCATAATGAATTGATCGATAAAAAAGGAACCTACTTTGATATGTATGAACTACAAACATATCAAGAAAAAACTGGAGATTTGTAACCATTAGAACGAATAATTAAAAGAAAGGGCTGAGATTTTGTATCTCAGCCCTTTCTTTGCATATGGATTTTTATATTAAGATAGACTCAAATAGTGGAGTGAAAGAAGTTCACTCTTCCGTGAAAGTACGTTTCACGTTAAAGTGGAGTAAAAAAGGAGCTCACTCTTCCATGAAATGCCTCTCCATGGAAGAGTGAGGCTCCAAAAGTCTTTATTTTCCCTTGAAAATAGCATCAATTTTAATACTGAAGCAAGTTTTTCTAATTTTATCAAACTTTCTCACTTACAGGAACGTCTTTTTTAGGCGACGTTAAAATAAGGGCTGTAAGCCAAGCGGTTATAGGTATGATCAGAATTGCGCCTGTCCCAATACAGAATATGGAAATGACTTCTGAACTAAATACTTTAGAATTGATCACCTCACCAAACGTGTAAGACAAGTCTTTAAACCAAACGATTAAGGCTAAGTATCCACCAATAAATGCGAAATACAAAGTGTTTGTGGTGGTGCCCAGAATATCTTTTCCAACATTCATACCGGATTTAAAAAGATTGTAGCGGTCCATGAATGGATTGTGGATAAAAATTTCGTTCATTGCAGAAGAAATGGAGATAGAGGTATCTGTAATAGCCCCTATAGAACCCATTATAATCGTACAACTAGCGATTTCAAGAAAATTTATCCCAACATAGAGATTGAAGAAAGAAAGTTCTTCTATCTCTTCGATGCCAAATCCTTGTATCATAGATTTTTCAACAAATATAAAAATAAGCCCAACTAAAAAGAACAGTGTCATCAGTGTTGCAATAAATGAAATAACGGATTTAAGATTTATCGTATTTATATAAAAGAGGTTGATACAACTAATAAGGATACAAGCAATCATGGTTAGAAAAATTGGATTAAATGATTCTCTCGTCATTAAGAGTATCGTCAAAAGGGTGATACCAAAGTTTAGAAAAAGAGCAATAAATGATCTTGTCCCTTTTTCGCCACTGATCAATTTCATGAGTACAAATAAAATAAGCGATAGGCACACTAAAACATTCATTTATGAGCCCTCCTTTTTTGAATGAAATAAGTTGCAGTATAAATGCTTATTGGAATGGTTAATACAATTCCAATACTTCCAACGAGTGCACGGGTCAATTCTAAGGATAAATTCATTGATAACGTGTAACCCAGTGTAGAGCCGTTTTTTAAGTATAGAAGAATCATAGGTATGCTTCCACTAACATATGCAAAAAATAAAACATTTGTCATAGTGCCCATAATGTCTGCACCGATTTCTTTTCCAGAAGCTTTTAATTCCTTTAGTGGAATAGAGTTGTTTTTATCGTACAACTCATAAAGAGAAGAGATGATCGTAATCGCAATATCCATTACAGCGCCCAAAGAACCAACGAGAATACTAGCTAAAAATATTTTTTGCGGAGACCTGGTTATGAAAGCCATCTCCTCATATCTAAGTCCCTTTTCAGCCGTTAACTGCATCACAATATAAGCAATCAGAAGAGCGGAAAAAGTACCCGTCAATGTGGCTAAGATAGCAGCATAAGTTTTCTCACTATTTCCACTAACCAAGAATAGAGAAGTAACCGTGAAAAAAACAACTAAACCACTGCAGATAAGTAGTAAGTTAGCACTTTCTGAATTTGTGTAGACAGTTAATGCGAGTGACAATACTAAGACATTAAGGATTAAACTGAGGATCGAAAACCAGCCGCTTTTTTTTCCAATTAGTAGTACCGTTAGTATAAATAACCAAGCTGCTGCTAAAACAAATTTATCTCGTTTTGGACCGTCAACGCTTCCTCTTAAATCACTGCCTGAATTTTTCTGGATAGAGACAAAAATTTCATCACCTATTTCGTACTCGTGATCATATGCTCCAGATAGAGAGTAAGTATTTTCTAATGTGACTAATTCACCTTTTTGTTCGCCATTTACTAGTTTCCCAACTAGAGTTTGATCAAACAAACGATCATTAGTAGTTGGATCGTTAGAGCTTTTTTGTTCGTTAAGAGTTACTGTTACGACTTCTGCTATGGGATCATCATATAAATAGAAATTGTTTTGTACAAATAACATAGACAAGGTGATACACAGCAAGATACTGCCGTATAAATAAAAAGATTTTTTATTCAAATAGATACCTCCAGTATAAAGATGGATCAAACAAAATAAGCATGTTTATTGTAACATATATTGTTTTAATGACTATTTTAGCTACAAAAATTAAGTGTATTTGATTTCGCGTATCATGACCCATATAATAGCAGTGTGATAAGAATAGTGGGAACAACAAATAAACGAGTGGATTATCTAGTAGAATGATTTGCCCAAAGGGAGTGTAATATGAAACAGAAATTTATAACTGATTTTGAGATTATGATTCAAAGTATTCAATCTGTCTCGTCTCAACAATTTGCAGGTACGATACTTTTATTCGTAGTCGAAGGAAATTTTATGGTTTCTATGGATGGAAAAGATTACCACTTGCAAGAGAGCGATATTCTAATGATCAATCGAAATACCATCTATAGTATTTCTGGGGATTCAAACAATGTTCTTGTTTCTCTTTCAATTACGAATCACTTTTTTAAAATGCAGTATGAAGCTTATTATCATTATATATTTGAATGCTTCTCTAAAAATAGTGATACCGGTCGTGAGGAAGTTTTAGCTCAATTGCGTCGTTTATTAGCTAAAATAGTCATCTCTCATTCACAGAAAAGTGAAGACAGTTCCGTCAGCGTTCAAAGTGATCTTTATCAAATTTTATTGATGATGATTCGTTTTTTCAAAAAAAGTATTCCTTATCAAGAACAAATTGAACTTGAGGATGAGCGAATCACACGTATTCTAAATTATATAGAACACCATTATGGAGAACCTCTATCACTGACAGATATGGCAAATCAAGAATTTTTATCGCCTTCTTATTTTTCTCGTTATTTCAAACAATTTGTAGGCATTAATTTTTCGAAATATTTGACTAGTGTTCGACTTAAGCACAGTAAAGAAGATTTGGTTCATTCCTCAGATTCGCTCTTTCAGATTGCATCTCGCAATGGATTCACTACCGCAAAACAATTTGCACTTGCTTTTAAGTCAATTTATCAGCAGACGCCAGCTAATTACCGAAAAAAACATAAATCTGCTGCTCTTGCAGAAGGATACATTACTAGGAACAGTAGTGGGAAATCTAGTATTTTAGATTCTCCAGAAGTGCTGGTAAAATTGACAAAGTATTGTGATAAAGAAGTGAATCAATCTCTTTTAGGAAATGACTTTACAAGTGAAAAATTACTTGTTTCGCCAATGGAGCAAACAAAAAATACGCTTATGCATGAGAACCATATTATTTTTATTGGTGAATTAAAAGATGTCTTGAATGAAAATATAAAGAAACAAATTTTAATGACACACAGTTCAATGAAAATAGATTATATTGGCATTCGTAATTTAATAGGCGGGACAACAATTTTGCCAGAAGTTAACACGGATGAAACGATTTCTACTACTTCAAGCTATGCCAATTCTGACCTAGCTTTACGGACAATTAAAGAGTTAGGATTCAGTGTGTTTCTGCGCATCAATGTAAATGAAATACTTTATTTTAAAGATTATTTTTCTAGGTTAAAAGAGTTTTTAAACCACACCATTCAAGTATTTGGAAAAGATTTTGTCAAAGACTGGCATGTGCTTTTTTATGCACCAAAAGAAACAAAGCTTGACCCATTGATACTAGAAGACTTATATGAAACGTTGCAAGGGATTTTAAAAAAGAAATCTGCGCATATTCAGTTGGGTATTTTCTTACCTTTTGATGAAGAAAAGATGCAAACTGTAGCCAGTCACATGTGGGTGTTGAAAAAAGCACATAGTATTGATTTTATCAGTTTTGATGCGAATCGGAATACGGATATTAATTTTGATGACACAAGTGATCAAAATTTTATCAACTCACAAAATTACCACATAAATAAAGCAAAAAAACTAAAGCAATTTCTTCAGAAGAATGGTGTTAGAAAACCATTATTTCTTGATATGTGGAATACGTTAACAGGGGATTCCCGGTACATCAATGGCACGTTTTTCCGTGCAGCGCTTATTTTTAATACCGTAATAGAATTAAGTCAAGAGGTACAAGGGTTAGGTTTTTGGATCAATAATGAAATTCATGAGCGCATTCATAATAGTACAGATCTTGTTTCAGATGGACTTGAACTTTTTCATTATTTTAATGGAAAACGCCCGGTTTATTATGCGATGTTTTTTAAAGAACGATTATATGGAACCATATTATCAGAGGGTGAAAATCATCTGATGACAAAAAATGAAGATGGGTATCAATTAGCCATTTTTCACGAGCGAAATTTTAATCCCCGTTATTCAGTGGATGAATTGTTTTTAAGACAGCATAGCAAAGAACTACAAGTAACCCTTGATAGTTTGGATCCTGGTGAGTACCAAGTTACTCGGTTTAAATTTGACCGTAAAAACGGTGCTCTCTATGACAACTTAAGAAAGATAAATAGTAAGCATGGCATTAGCCAAGACGTGATGAAGTATATTATTTCTACCGCAACTCCAGATGTAGAAATAAAAGATGAAATCATCGATGGGAAATGGTCTTTTTACGCTTATATGGATATCAATTCTATTCATTTTATTGAGTTGAAAAAAATTGAATTAGATCTGTAAAAGTCCCAATAGAATTTTTAAAAATTAAAAGCTTATTCTAATTGATAGTCAATAGAATAAGCTTTTATTGTGTTAAAAAGCAAATAGATAAAAAATAAGCACATTTCTTTACCTGATATAGACCATTTAAAAAGAACAAAGGCAAAAAAGAATCCTTTTGGGTAAAGTTTTGACCTACTTTTTTTCTAAATCAGATCTAAAATAGAGTAGTAATGAACGAATGAGCAAATTCATTCGCTTCGAATATATATAAAATAGGAGGTTAAGTTATGAATGAATCCATCAAAAATAATCTGTTTGAAAAAATGAATGAGAAACAAGATCGTATGATCGACATACGTCGTTATTTACATGAGAACCCTGAGTTATCTTTTCAAGAAGAAAAAACGGCAGCTTATATTGCAGATTTTTATAAAGGTAAAGATTGCGACGTACGTGCTAATGTAGGCGGACGAGGAATAGTTGTAACAATTGATTCAGGGAATCCTGGAAAAACAATTGCGATTCGTGCAGATTTGGATGCCTTGCCGATTAAAGAAGAATCGGGTGTTCCTTTTCAATCAAAAAATCCAGGAGTGATGCATGCTTGTGGACATGATGGACATACGGCATACATGTTGATTTTAGCAGAATCTTTAATTGAAATAAAAGAACAACTAAAAGGAAAAATCGTTGTGTTGCATCAACATGCTGAAGAAATGCCTCCAGGTGGCGCGATTCAAATGATTGAAGATCACGCATTAGATGGTGTAGATAATGTTTTTGGTATTCATGTGATGTCTCAAATGGAATCAGGCAAACTATTTTATCGTCCTGAAAATATTCAAACTGGCCGTGCAAATTTTCATGTTAAAATCCAAGGTGTCGGTGGACATGGTTCTTCTCCGCACAAAGCAAATGATGCAATTGTAGCAGCAAGTTATTTTGTAGTGGCCGTGCAATCTATCGTGAGTCGTCGTTTGAATCCATTTGATGTGGGTTCAATTACTATTGGGAATTTTGATGGACGTGGATCATTTAACGTCATTAAAGATGCTGTTCAATTAGATGGAGATGTCCGTTCAATGTCTGAAGAAGTGCGTACAATAGTTGAAAAAGAAATTCGTGCTAAATTAGATGGTATTGCAGCCATGTTTGATGTTACGTATGAGTTGCAATATGAAAATGATTATCCTGTCTTATATAATGACCCAGATCTAACAGAAGAAACGATCAGTCATTTGAAACAAACAACCATTCCTGAATTAAAAGGAATTGAAATGTGTGATGCACAACCCCCTTCAGAAGACTTTGCGTATTATGCAAAGGAACGTCCAAGTATGTTCTTTTATGTGGGTGCTGCTCCTGAAGAAGGCGAAGCTTATCCACATCATCACCCTAAGTTTAAAATCAGTGAATCAAGTTTAATCGTTGCTGCAAAAGCTATGGGTTCAATTGTAGTGGACTATCTAGTAAAAGGAGAATAGAAAGAGAATGGAAATAAGTTATAAAGGAACGAATAAATTAATCGTTGGTATCGTTTTTGGTGTTATTACATTTTGGTTATTTGCTCAAACCATGTTAAATATTGGTCCTGCGGTGCAGGATGATTTAGGGATCTCATCTAGTATTTTAAATATAGCAATTAGCTTAACAGCGTTGTTCTCTGGTATGTTCATGGTTGGAGCAGGAGCAATGGCTGATAAATTTGGTCGTGTGAAGCTTACAAAAATTGGTTTGGTTTTAAGTGTCATCGGATCTTTGTGCTTAGTATTTGCACAAGGTTCAGTATTGTTGATTATTGGTCGTGTGATCCAAGGTTTTTCAGCAGCAACGATCATGCCCGCGACATTATCACTTATGAAAACTTATTTTGAAGGTCCAGGCCGTCAACGTGCACTTAGCTACTGGTCTATTGGATCTTGGGGTGGTTCAGGAATCTGTTCATTATTCGGTGGAATGGTTGCCACTTATTTAGGGTGGAGATATATTTTTATCTTTTCAATTATCTTTGCTATTGCTGGTTATTTATTAATCAATGGTACACCTGAAAGTAAAGTTGTTTCTACTGAGAAAAAAGCTTTCGATTTAGGTGGATTATTTAGTTTTGTTATCATGATGTTAACGTTCAATTTATATATTACAAATGGTTCTTCTCTTGGATGGATAAGCCCAGTATCAATTGCCCTTATCGTAGTATTTATTCTTTCAACTGTTATTTTCCTCAAAGTTGAAACAAAACATTCAAATAGCTTAATAGATTTTTCATTATTCAAAAATAAAGCATATAGTGGTGCAACATTATCAAACTTCTTATTAAACGCATCTGCAGGTACGATGTTTGTTGCAAATACGTATGTTCAAATGGGTAGAGGATATTCTTCATTTCAATCAGGTTTATTAACAATTGGTTACCTAGTTTGTGTATTGTCATCTATTCGCTTAGGTGAAAAAGCATTGCAAAAACACGGCGCTCGTAAACCAATGTTACTTGGTACAAGCATTGCCGGTGTTGGGATTCTTCTAATGTCTCTAACCTTTATATCAGGTGCTTTTTATTCTGTTCTTGTATTTGTGGGTTTTGCTTTATATGGTCTAGGACTTGGTTTTTATGCAACACCTTCTACAGATACAGCTATTTCTGCAGCACCTGCAAGTAAAGTTGGTGTAGCATCTGGAGTATACAAAATGGCTAGTTCTTTAGGTGGAGCTATTGGTGTAGCTATCTCATCTAGTGTTTACTCAATATTAGCAGCAAAGGGTTCATTTGCATTAGCTGGTATGTCTGGATTATTGGTTAATGTATTGTTTGTGGCAATTGCTGTGATTTCTGTAGTGATTACAGTTCCACGTGAATCAGAACATGCTTTACCGCATACAATTTAAATTTTTACTATGAAAATAGATCTGCAGAAGTTCACTTGAAGGTGTGTCTGCAGGTCTTTTTTTGATTAAAAACCTGCTTTTTCGTGTCTTTCAGCAAGTATAGCAGTATTTTCGTGAACTTATTTTTACCTAATGGATAGATGATAGATGAAGAAAAGTATGTCAGGAGTTTGAATGGTAGCTATAATAATTCCAACTAATGCACGATTTGTTGTTAATCATTTGATAATGGTTTTGATTTGTGTGCCAAAAGATTCTTTTGGTCGATCATTAGTGTTAGGTAATTGAATCCGTTGTGTAAACGATAAAGTATTATATTAGGATACTTTAAGGTGTGTTTTAGTATCTTTTAATCCTCAATTATTCATGCTAAGATAATGATAGTTGTACTTTTACTTTATTTTTCTTAAGAAATTAATTGTTTGGTTTAAAAATATAGACGAAATAAGGAGATTGCTATATTACATAGATAACGGGGCAATGTGTAATGTTAAATGAAAGCGTATTTAATATTGTGTTTTTTATTAGTAAAAATAAAGTAGGAGGAACTTCGTTTGAAGATGAAGCCTTAAAAACAATAACAACTAAGGGTCAAGTTTAATAAGGTATAAAAATAAATTTTGAATATGAGGAGATAAAGAGATGTCTGAAAAAGAACGAATGGTAGCAGGAAGATTGTATCTTGCACAAGGAGAAGAATTGAAAGCTATGCGACAAAAAGGACAACAATTGGTTCGATTATTTAATGGCACAACTGAAGAGGAAAAACCGTATCGTACACAACTGTTAATGGATATTTTTGATGATGTAGCAGGAGATATCTACATTGAGCCCACTTTACGAGTCGATTATGGGAAAAATATTACTATTGGCAAAAATTTTTATGCAAACTTTGATTGCGTTATGATAGATGTTGCTCCAATCAAGATTGGGGATAATGCTATGTTTGGGCCGCGAGTATGCTTGTATACAGCAGGTCATCCGATTGACCCAACTGTACGCAACAGTGGATTGGAATTTGGGACATCGATTACTATTGGAAATAATGTTTGGATCGGCGGAAGTGCCGTAGTGAATCCAGGTGTGACAATTGGAGATAATGTCGTTATCGGGTCTGGATCTGTTGTAACGAAAAACATTCCATCGAATACGATAGCTGTTGGAAACCCTTGTCGGGTTATTCGAGACATCACTCAAGAAGACAAATCCTTCTGGGAAGATAAACAAGCTGCTTACTGGACAGAAATCGCGAATGAACAAAATACTACAATCAAGGAAGAGGCCTCTAAATGAAAATAGCACATGTAGCATTATGGACCAAAGATATTGAACGAATGCGCCAATTTTATGAAACTTATTTTAAAGCTCAATCTGGAGAACGTTATGAAAACACTAATCGAGGTTTTGCCAGTTACTTTTTAACTTTTTCTGAATCAGAAGTACGATTAGAATTGATGCAACAACCTACTATTACTTATCGACCAGAAGAAACACCATTAGGTTGGGCACATCTAGCTATTAGCGTGGGCAACGAACCAGCAGTCAATGCTTTAACCAAGGCTATTTCAGATGATGGGTATACGGTTATTGGTCAACCTCGTTGGACAGGAGACGGGTACTATGAAAGTGTTGTAGCCGATCCTGAAGGAAATTGGATAGAAATTACGATTTAAAACATATAAGGAAACTAGACTGTACTTTTTTGAGTAACAGATTAGCTTAAGTAATCAAACATGAAAAAAGAGGTCAGATAATAATCTGGCCTCTTTTTGATATCCATATATAAACAGAAATTTATACCGATATAAGAAATACTGAAAATTAGGCTATTTCATAAAACGGTTTTATCTTAAACTAATAATAATCCATCTAAATCGATGATTTTAATTTGTTTGTGTGTCAGTTGTTTGATTAAACCTTTATCTTCTAATTCATTGAATTTACGGCTGATGGTCTCAGGAGTCGTTCCCAAATAAGAAGCCAAGTCTTTTTTACTCATGGGTAAAGTGACCTCAGTTGTTTTAGGTAATTCTTCATTGAGTATGTCGACTAAAAATAAGGCGATACGAGTTTCAACTTTTTCTGTTGCAAATCGTGAAGATTGTTTTTCAGATGCTTCAAGTCGATTTGAAAACTCAGCCAAAATCTTTAGAGAAATAGAGGGATATTTCAATAAGAAGTCTTGTAAATCTGAACGATCGATCCGACAGATTTTTGTATCTACCATAGCTTCCGCATAAGTCTCATGCGTAGATTCAGAAAACAAAGCCATTTCACCTGTGAAATCACCAGGATTTAAAATTCGAACTAATTGCTCTTTTCCAGATTCCGATAATCTGTATATACGAACTTTTCCTTTGTGAATAATATAAAGAGAAGTTGATTCATCTCCGGCATGATAAATAAGTTCTTGTTTTTTATATGAAACAGATTGAGTGGTTACCGTTATTTCGTCTAACTGCTCCTTTTCTAAGTGATTAAAAATAGGAACTAAAGATACACAGCCTGTATGTGTTGGAACACTGTTTTTAGGGTATATAGCGTCTTTAGACATTTTTTTCCTCCATTAAAGAATTTTCTTAGTAGTAACATTTAAGCTTATTGATTTAAGTATAACAACTTCAGATGCATTGTTCGAGTTAAGTTGAAGAGGAATACTCTATCCATAAAAAAGATCCCGACTTAAAATATCGCGATCTTTTTATGTTTTTAGTATTCTATATGATTTAACTTATTAAGAGAATTTAGAAGACAATACTGAATAACCTAACTTTTGAATCGTGTCTTGAATCGTGCTGGCTTCGATTTTAGATTCATCGAATTGTGTTCTTACTTTACTGGAATTGAATAGTACCTTTACGGAGTCAATTCCTTCTGTCTTAGTTAAAGTAGTTTCAATTTTCTTAATACAAGATGGACAAGTTAATGGTTCTAATTGATATACGGCTTTTTTCATGATTTTTCCTCCTATCAGTTAATAGCTATAGTATAAATAGAATCAACGATCAAATAATTGATCTTTATCAACTTTTTTAGAAGTAACTGAAGGAATGATTTTCTGTTTTTTAAATAAGGATTAATTAGTAGGAGGAAAAATGTAGTAATTTGATCTTTCCATAAGCAATTTCTTCAATGAGCCCTTCTTTTTCTAATCGAGCAAATTCTCGACTTAAGGATTCAGATGTTGTTCCTAAATAAGATGCTAAATCTTTCTTAGCCATCTTTAATTCAATAATGGGTTCAATTTCCTTTGAATCGACTAAACTGATCAAAAAGTGTAATAATCTGTCTCTTACGGTCTCGGTGGTAGCCCAAGCTGTCTGTTGCTCAGACCTTCCCAATCTATTAGAAATTGTAGCTAACATTTCAACAGCCATCATGGGACATTGTAAAAGTAATTCACGAAAATCTGCATGTTTAATGGCACAAATTGAACAGTCTGTTAGCGCTTCTGTAAACGCTTCGTAAATACCCTTTTTAAACAAAGCTAATTCTCCAGTAAACTCTCCTTGAGTCACGATTCGAATCAATTGTTCTTTTCCAGAATCTGATAATCGGTATACGCGTATTTTTCCACTCTTTAATACGTAAAGGGAATCTGCAGTTTCTCCAGGCCGATAGATCGTTTCTCCGCGAGAGTAGTGTTTGTGTTGTATTAATGAATGGATTTTTTCTTTTTGTTCAGCTGATAATGATTGAAATAATGGGATAGAATCTATGCAAGTATGCTCTGTTTTTTGACATTTATAAGTATGATGATCAGATTTTAAATATCTTTTATTCATCTTGTAATCTCCTCAATAATTCCTCACAATACGTTTTTAGTTTACCAGTTTTCTACTAAATATAAAAGACCTCAATAATTTTTTTTAGGGTGATTGTACTTGATTTAAATCAAGTCTATCAAAAAAATATTACGTTATAATTAACGTGTTAAAAAAGTGTTTAAATTCTTGTGCATAATTGAACAAAAGGAGAATGAAAATAATGAGTATAAAATTGACCCAACCTCAAGTAATGCTACATCAGATGGTTACAGATTTTGCTGATAAAGAAGTAAAACCGTTTGATATGTGGATTGACAAACACAGAGAGTACCCTTCCGAATTATGGAGCAACATGGTGAACACAGGCTTTTTAGGGTTGACCATACCGGAAGAATATGGCGGAGCCGGATTCGATGCTATCGCTAGTTCTCAAACGGTATATGATTTTGCTGTTCGGAATGCGAGTGTGGCTTTTACTTTAGAAGGGCATTATAAAACCGTTGATCAAGTAATGAAATATGCAACACCTGAATTAAAAGAAAAGTATTTGCCGCAAGCAAACCACCGTGTCTTTGGATTCTCCTCAACAGAACCACAAGGCGGATCTAATGTAATGAGATTTACAGCTAGTGCTGTTAAAGAAGGAGATAAATGGGTTTTAAATGGAAATAAAACAATGATTACCAATGGCGGTTTAGCAGAAGTGTACTGTGTACTCTTAAAAACAGCGCCAAACGAATTGTCTTGTTTCCTTGTTGATGAAGATATGCCTGGATTTAAACATGGTAAGAGAGAAGAATTCATTGGTATGACTGGTACGCCTGTAGGAGAAATTTTCTTAGAGAACGTAATGGTTACTGAAGATCACCTGTTAGGAAAAATAGGACAAGGTGTAGAAATAGGAGATAATGCCCACTACGATGCTCGTATTTCGATGGGAGCGATCGCAGCTGGAATCACAGAACATGCGTTGACTATTGCTGTTGATTATGCAAAAAAACGTGAGGCAATTGATACACCTATTGTTCAATTACATTCTATTCAAACGAAAATCACTGAAATTGCTATTGCAAAAGAGAACACACAGTTACTTTATCAAGAGGCAGCTAAGTTGAAAACAGAAGGTAAATCTTACGCTAAAGTATCTACCATGGCGAAATCGTATGGAAGTCGTGCTTCAGTTATTGCAGCTGATCATGCTCTACAAGTGTTAGGCGGGTATGGATATAGCCGTGAGTATCCTGTGGAACATTTAATTCGTGATGCTCGTGCGTTACAACTTGCCGAAGGATCACTAGAAAAAATGATGATTGAAATAGCTAAAGAAGTTGTGAATGAGAGAGAGGAGTAAGTCTAATGAGCTTAAAAATTGTAGTATGTATTAAACAAGTACCTGTTTCTAATAATTTAAAAATTGACCCGGTTACTAAAAACCTTGTTCGTTCTGGAGAAGCTGGGGTTATGAATCCTTATGATAAGAATGCCATAGAGGCAGCTC
>NZ_JBEMBC010000040.1:0-24325 GCF_040274425.1 Carnobacterium sp. | reverse complement strand
CTTCAACGTTACCAATACATTCAAAACTGTAATCTACACCACCATTTGTCATTTCTACAATAACTTCTTGAATTGGTCGATCGTAATCAGCGGGATTAACGAAATCAGTCGCTCCCATTTGTTTAGCTAATTCCCATTTATCAGGATTTAAATCTACAGCAATAATACGTTTTGCATTTGCTTTCTTTAACCCTTGAATAACCGCTAAACCAATTGCTCCTAATCCAAATACTGCTGTGACAGCACCTTCTTCGACTTTTGCAGTATGTTTAACAGCTCCAAGACCAGTAGTGACTCCACAACCAAACAAACAAACTTTGTCTAAAGGAGCATCTTCATCAACTTTTACTAAATTGATTTCATTGACTACCGTATATTCACTGAATGTACTTGTTCCCATATAATGATAAATAGGTTCTCCCTTATACGAGAATCTTGTTGTTCCGTCAGGCATTAAACCTTTTCCTTGGGTCTCACGAACCGCACTACATAAATTAGTTTTGCCAGAAAGACAGAACTCACATTTCCCACATTCTGGTGTGTATAAAGGAATGACATGATCTCCAGATTTTACAGAGGTTACTCCTTTACCCACGGATACAACTACTCCAGCCCCCTCATGTCCTAAAACAGCTGGGAAAATTCCTTCTGGATCTTCTCCTGATAACGTAAATGCATCTGTGTGACAAACAGAAGTATATAAAATTTTCACTAATACTTCATTTTCTTTTGGTTCTTCTACATCAATTTCAACAATTTTAAGTGGCTCATTCGGGCCAAATGCTACTGCCGCTTTACTTTTCATACTTTTTCCTTCTTTCTTTTAAAACTATTCTTTCTAGTAAACCTATTGTATTGTATAATGCTTAAAAAGTTAATACTGATATTTTTGTCACTATGAACTTTTAGACTAAGTATTGAGAAAGGATTGGACTAAATTGATCAATTATAAAGATAAAGATTTTTATACAAGTAAAGATTTAGCTCTCTCTGTCATTGGTGGGCGCTGGAAAATTGCGATTATTTGGGCATTACTGCATGAGTCTCCATTACGTCTAAGTGAATTACAAAGACAATTTCCAGATATTAATCAAAGAACGTTGATTCGACAATTAAGAGAACTTGAAGAAGATAACATTATTCAACGGACCATTTATCCGGTAGTACCTCCAAAGGTTGATTATACATTAACCGAACTTGGATTAAGTCTAGAGCCGGTTGTAACAGCTATATGCGATTGGGGAGATCTATTCCATCAGTCTTTAGAACCTAATTAAAATAATCGTTAGTTTAAGCAGGTCAACTAACTATCAGCTATTCATATAAAAGGTTACTTGATGCTAAATATATATGTATTTGTTATTGTCTACCGAGAAAAATCTTATGATTAACTAAACCTTATTTATTTTTAAATGATTTACTAACTAAAAAAAGACTACAACATCTGTAGTCTTTTTGTTGATATTTTTATCTATTACTTCCAAATTACTGGAACAATTTAAAAAAAGGATTCTACTGCTTTTTAAGCGGTAACATCCTTTTTTTGATTACTATTATTTTATATTTATTCGAATAGAATTAGGCTTATACTGAATTTTTTTGTCATAATGAGGCAGAGCATACATGACTGTTTGCCCCACTCTCACTTATAAGTATTATAATCTGGAAAATCACTTTTAGATAGAACCCAGTAAATAGTTCCTTCTGTTGCTTCATCTTCATTATATGGAATCAAAATAACAGCATTATCTTTGTCTTTCTTATCTGGAAAAACAAAAGAGTAACTGTTATCATCTAATTCTATTTTTTTATAACTAACATTATTTTTAAATCCAGTACCTGTTTGCTTATAAGGTACATTCCAATCATCTGATCCGTCAGAACTAAAAGTAATGGATTCATCCGTCAAATTGATGACTATTTCTTTTCCCTCAGAATTTTCTGCATACCATTTACCCTGTATCTCTTCTGAACCTTTACATCCTGTTAAGATTGCAAGCATAGCTCCTAAAAAAATACCTATCACTAATTTCCTACTTTTCCTTTTAAACAAAAGAGCACCTCCTATTTTTAACGCACTTCTATCATAAGCCATTATTGATACTGTTTTCAAGTTCACTTAATCTGTCATAGACTAAACGCTTTTTTTGATAGGTAAACCTAATTTTATAATATAGAATTGTGTTTACTTTTAGAATTTACCCACAAGAAAATTAAAAAATTCATATGTTCCATCATTAAAATAGTGAAAATCTATAGTGAGAATACCTCGTTGCCTCTTCAGCTAGCCATCCTCTATACTTTTTATTGAAAAAACTTTTAAGCAGAAATGTACCTTGAATGGTTTCAAATTTATACACTTCAGAAGTTTCACCTTGTCCAGCAAATAGATGAATAGCTTTTAGTTCATCACTTTTTCTTCGACCTTTTTCTTTAAATAATTTTCCATTCTATTTAAACTTACTTGCCTATAAATACCCATCTAGTAAAAATTCTACTCTTAATATACTTATTTTCTATCTTAAATTTTCCTTGGTCCTACTTTCTACTTGGGCTCAAATTAGATAGTCTACATTCTTAATAATTCAAAATCACATCAACTATTTAATTTTATAAATCTAAAAAACCGATAGTTTATAGTCAAGCATCCATTCTTTCGGTATGATAAAGATAAGTAATACGCAGCTATGACTGAATGCTAAGAGGAGTTACAATAAAAATGAAAAACAACTTATTATTGTATTACTATTAGTAGTAATACTAACTATCCTAAGAAATATATTAGGATTTACACCTTTAATAAAACGGCTGATTTTGCTATTTTTTGTATTGCTTGGATGTTGGTTTTCTTATACTAATTATAAAAAAAGATGAACTAACTTCATTATAAAAAGACTATTCATATTAATTCCCTTTATTTTTAGAGCATATGTAAACCAATAAGTGCATTACTTTTCAAATGAAATTAAAGATATTAAAGGTACAAAACTAAAGGGATAGAAGATATTATTATTAAAAGTCTAATATTTTTTTACATACTAGAGAGGAAGTAAACAATACTATTGTATATTTTCTTAGAAAGGAGATTTTTTATCTAATGAATGCTATTTTATTTCTAGTAGTTTTTTTCATTTTTTTGTATGGAGTATTTTCTATATTTTCCGATATTCATAACCGGGGAAATAAAAAGAAATAATAAACTTAAAAAAACAGGATGGACAAATTTCTAGAAAAAGAAATGAGAAGGTAATTTCAAGATTTTTCTTTTTGCGTCAGCAACTTTTTTTTATGGAGTAAATAAATTCTATGTCCGAAGAAGAGCTACCTAAGAACTTTTCAACAAAAAACGGGAATAAATCTACTGGTAGCATTACTGGTCAATATATTAAAATCTTTAACAAGTAGAGGAAGGTTTTACGTGAAAAAAAGGATATCTATGTTCTTAATAACAATAGTCCTCATTTTGCTAGTTTTTTTTCTTGTAAATAAATCAGAACAGAAAAAAATTCCCACTTTAGTAAATTTTTCGGGTACTACCTATGTTTTGACACATGAACCATATAAAAAAGCCTTACAAACTGATAAAGTCTATGTTGTTCAAAAAAAGGTAGATCGATATAGTTACCCCGAAATCAGCTTAGAATCTAATTTTTTAGAAGCAGGTACAAAAATCTACCTACCAAAAGAAGCAACTGAATCTATAATTTGTTATAAATTAGATGATGACTTATACGTGGCAAGAGAAAATATAGATGAAAAATAGAAGGCTTTTTGCTTTTTATTAGGTTCAAATTATTCTTAATTATAATAAATCAAAAATCTAATCTGAAGTTGAGCAAAATTTCACTGATTTCATCTGCATTAATCTCAATATAAAGCTTCGTGATTTTTTCGTTGTTGTACCCAAAAATTTCCATCAGTGTAGTTACTAGCTACGTATTTGGTTTTCTTGTAATAATTGGTAACCAACTGTCTTCCGCAACGTGTGCGTGCCGATATCGTTTCTTCCTAATAGCTTAGCGACCTTTTGAAACATCTAATAGACCGTATTCACTTTTACGTGTTCACCTTTGGTACTAAAAAATAAATAATCCTCTGAATCTAAGGCTTTCGTGTTCTCTTGAATCAAGCCCTGCAAGCTACTCAAGTACAAAGACGCGGATTTCCGGTCTTTTTTCTACAATACGAGGTTTTTTGAGGAAATAAGTTCTGTCTTCTTTAATTTTACAATGTCAAGCCTACGCAAACCACTGTTAATACCAATTAAAAATAAAAATACATCTCGATTCGCGTTTTTATTGCGCCTTAAACAGAATTAAAAGTCGTTTATTTCTTATTGAGTCCGTAATGGTTGGACGTTGTAATTCATTTAAAAACCCTCTCCTTTAACAAAAGCAATACATGATTTTGTTTAATATATAACAAAATCATGTATCGGAGACCATTATAAAAAAAGAACCCTATAGAAATAGGATTCCAGATACACGATTTTATCCAATTTCATGTATTAAAAAATAATACTCTTTTTGTTTATTTAATTATTTTTTGTCATTTTCATTGTCTTTATCATTCTGTTTCCCCTGATCAACCCAGTATTCGGCTATACCACCCATTTTTGACCAACTCCACCCAAATATGCATAGACCAATAATAGCTAAAAGTAGTATTAACATTTTATCTCCTCCTATACCCAATTATTATATATTTTAATATTATGTGTTTATTTTAACAATAATTGTGTTAAAATGATATAGAAAGCGATTACAAAACAAAAAGGAGATGTTGTTAATGAGGTATATGACTAAGATTGGTGTGGTATTTGCTGTATCAGGTTGTTTATTCGGGTTGAGTACGATTTCTGTTTCCGCAAGTGAAAACGTGAGCAATAATGATGTTTTGCTAGAAGAAAGTTTTGTAACAGAAGGGCAACCAGTTATTTTTGAAGATGCTACGAGTATAGAAGAAGTTGTGAGTCAAATTGATAATTTTTATGAAAATACGTCTAATATGCCTTCTTCTGAACTGGGAATTACTCCTATGGCTGCTGCTGGAACTAAATGGGGAAATGGGACAGTTGTAAATGCAGGCGGTGGAAGCCAGTTAGTTACTAGTTATTTTTGGGTTAAAGGCAGTAATATGAGTGGTAGTAATGTTGTAGGGAGAGCACAAAAAAAAGCAGTTACTGACAAATATGGCAGTGTTAAAAGTAGTACTTCTTATAAAATGAAAACTACACAAAAAGTAAATATGAGTCCTCAAACACAAGGATATGTTACTGTATCAGCTACAGCTTGGGTTTATGCAAGAGATTAATTTTTAAAAATAAGATACATAAAAGCCAAGGAATTAAATCCTTGGCTTTTTTATTTATAAATATTTTTCACGATAAATTGGAAATCATTTATCAAAGCGCTAGAAGAACCTTTAATTAACAGTCCTAAATGATACATGTCTTTATCTAATTTCATGTATCTAAAAAAGAAACTAATTTATTCATAATAAAGATGGAGTAAAATTCAATAAGAACTAGTAGATAAAAAAAGGAGTTTTAAAATTCTGATTTGTCAAATTAAGCTAGACAGAATATCTTCACTCATGTAACTCATAAATACTTCTAATGGTGTTTGATACCCCAACGACTTTCTTGGAATAGTATTTCTTTTGTCTGCGACCGATGAAACAAAAGACTGATCGACTTGATTAAAATCCATTTCTTTTGGTAATCCGCCTTTTCGAAGCAGTCCGTTAGAATTTTCGTTTAAAGCGCGTTGTGAAGGCGTTCCAGGATCCGCAAAATAAATTGCGATATCGTGGTGGTTGCATAATGATTTCCAATTAGAAAATTCTTTTCCACAATCAAACGTGATGGAACGGAATAAGTTTCTTGGAATGCCTTGAAACCAGTGATTCATGGCTGTTTCAATAGCGCTGGCCTTTCGTCCATTGGGTTTCAAGGTAATGATGACTTTCGACAAACGTTCCACTAACGTGATGACAGCACTCTTATGATGGACACCTACAATGGTGTCGCCTTCGATATGGCCAAATTCTTCTTTAAACTGAGGATAATCCTTCTCTCTTTCTGAGATATTGCGCTTGAAAGCCTGTTTTCCTCGACGTTCTTTATGACCATTAGGCTTCCTTTTCCCCTTCATTGGGAGTGTGGTTTCATCAAAAATCTTTTCTTTGAATTGACGGTAAAGGGTACGAACAGAACACTCGACAGACTCTTCAGCCCGACCAATAATGACGTCAGGAGTCCATCCTTGAGTGACTTTCTCTTTGATGTAGGTCTGTTGTTTCTTTGAAAGCATAATTTTACGACGGCCACAACGCTTTTTATTTTCCTTGTACTGTTGGTAATATTCAAGCGCTGTATGACCATATTTCAAAAAGTTAATGACGTTGTAAATGGGTGTTCGCGTTCGTTTTAAATAGACAGCTATTTTCGCAACTGGGATATTTTTGTGGTAATAAGACTCTATCATCACCAGTTCATCCGTGGTAAGATGGCTGTAGGTCATTCGTGATCACTCCTATGTCTTCTTTAGTCGGAAATACATTATGAGTGTACCACGAATGGCTTTTTTAGTTGTCTAGCTTAATTTTACAATCGGCGAACAATAAAAAACGTTATTACAGTCGTTAATAGAAATAAACCATAAAGAATTTTTGTGAAAAGTAATCTTTTATTCTTTTCCATTTAGTACCCCTCTTAAATTACTAGTATCCAACAATTGACCAACACTCTTTGATAGAATGATGTTGTTAAATACTCTAGTTATCAGGAGAAACTAACTCCATAACTTTCTTTTCTACATTTTTTACAACTTATGATTTTTTAATATTTCTGCAAGAAATACTTTTATTGCGTTTTCATCTTCAAATGCCCTTTTAGGAATTATATATGCTGAGATTGAAGAATTATAAATATATATATACTCATTCGTTTCGTCTACTCTATTTACTTCATTCCATTTTGTCATAATTTCACCAGTAGGGCTTTTTTGGACCATTTCTGTATCCGTTATTATTATTTTTCTTTTCTGAAATAAACTTTCATTACTTCCTTCTTTAAGCATCTTCTCTATTTTTCTTTTCATTTCCCAATTAAAGTATTTAGGATAAAAAACTAACCAAATTACACTAGTAATACTGAATATAGTTATCCAATACCACATAGGTATTTCTGAAAATCTAATAATTATGAATGGAGCGATTAGAAAAATTACTGGTCCTAATATCCTTTGTACTAGTAAACTTCTCTTTAACGATGGTGACTTGTTAGTATGATCAATATTAAAGTTTATATAATCTTTTTCAAATAATTCAAATTCAATTTCCATTCAGTATCCTCCTAATAATATGTAGTTATATTTTATTTCATGTCTTAGACAATGACACTTAACTATATATAAATTTATTGAAATAAATTGAACAAAATATCAGCTACATATGTTTCTAAAAATGCAGCAATGATCATCATTGGGAGAACTAGCATAGTATAGATTTTTAGAGCCTCTAGAAATTTTGATATAAGTGATACCTTCACCTTAGTTTTTTTAAAAATATTCTTAATTTTTATTCGAATAATTTGATTGACCTCAAAAAGAACAGCTGCAAATAAACAGAACGCAAAAATCTCAATAATAGAATAAGATATACTAGAAATAATTATCTGTAATCCTTTAACTGAATCAATTTGAAGGATAATCCCAAAAGCAATACCTGTAATAAAAGAAGGTATAAATACATTTAGTAGATATAAAAATTGTATGGGTATAATAGCTAAAATCAGCATCTGTAAAGGAACTTCAAACCCATTGTTAATGATAAAGGCTCCTACTTTTTGTATTCCTGTTACTTTACTTATTTCTTTAACAGCTCCTATTGAATCAATTACCTTTGTTATATCTACATTTAACCCTAATATGTAGGTTATTACAGTTGTAACCACTGTTATGATTGTTAAAAACAAAAAAAACTTAACCGCTCTTTTAACAGTAATTTTGTTGATTATGTGGAAAAACATACATCACCTCTTCGTTTAAATTAGTTAGAATTTACTCAATTTTAACCTTTATACTTTTTAGATGCTATAACATTTTTTCCATATTTACTTATTCTCGATATATAAATTTATTTTATGTATTTCGTAGCATAAGTGGACAAAGGTTTATTTTCAGTGAGCAAATAATATGACATAAAACAGATAAAATAGTAAACTAAATATTACTAATAGACATAATCTGCAAAAGTATATAACTTATCAGATTATGTACACAATCACTGGAGGAGTCACGATCATTATGAACCTAACTGACTTATTGAAATCGGTAAAGATCGACTCTAGCTGCCATAATCAGTTTAAAACAGAATTAGATAAAATCGATATTAAAAAAATTGCTTATCACTCAAAAGAAGTAGATGCAGATACTCTATTTGTCTGTATTAAAGGTTACCAAACAGATGGACATAACTACGCAAGGCATGCTGCAAGTCAAGGTGCAACGGTTATCATCGTCGAACAATTTATTGAAGGCCTAGATGTTCTTCAACTTAAAGTTTCAGATAGTCGTGAAGCTTTGGCTGTTTTGTCGAGTAATTTTTTTGATCATCCTTCTAAGTCCATGAGCATATTCGGAGTAACTGCCACTAACGGGAAGACAACGATTACATACATGACAGAAGAGATTTTCAAAGCCTATCAATTAAAATCCGGTTTAATAGGAACTATTCTAGTTAAACTTAATAAAGAGATTGAAATGAGTCGATTAACTACTCCGGAATCTTATGATTTGCAGCAGTATTTTGCAAATATGAGAGATCATGAAATCACACATGTCTCCATGGAAGTTTCTTCCTCAGCGCTGGCACTTAAACGCGTTTATCATGCTGACTTTGATGTTGTAGCCTTTATGAATATCAGTCCAGAACATATCAAATTGCATGAATCATTTGACACTTACTTTAATGCTAAAGCGTCATTAATAAGAAATGCCTCTAAAACAAGTACAGCTATTTTAAATATTGATGAACCCCTTCTTATCCCTTTAGAAAAAGAGACAGAAGCCCAAGTCGTTACTTTTGGAATCGAAAACAAGTCTGGTACGATCACTGTCTCAGATATTAGATTTTCGGCGGGCATACCAACTTTTATTGTGACGATTCAAAAACCCTTCAACACCCTAAGTGGAAAAAGAATTGAGGCAACAAGTTTCGATTTAGAGCTGTCGGTTCCAGGCTATCATTCTATCTATAATGCCCTCACAGCCCTTGTTGTGGGATTGGTCAATGATATACCTATCGAGAATGTTCAGCGAGGAATTAAAAATTTTCGAGGTGTAGAGAGACGATTCCAGATACTTTATGATAAAGAATTCAAAGTGATAGATGACTTGTTATTGAATCAAAACAACATTGATTCATGCATGGAAACCATCAGTCATTTAGATTACAACGAGCTGCACCTTGTACATGCAATCAGAGGAAGTAACGGTCCTGCGCATAGTACAGAGATTGCGGAGTCTTTAACAAAATGGTTCCATAAAATGAAAATAGCTAGGATCATTTTGACAACGGCGCCATCACATGTAAACAAAAATGATGAGGTCACAGAAGAAGAATTAGCCGCTTTCTTGAAAGTGATGCACCAAAATAAAATTGAAGTTACGTTTTTTAAAGAACTCGAAGATACATTGCGATTTGGCGTTGAACAGTTGAATGTAGAAGATATTCTATTGATTTCAGGAGCGCATTCGATGGATCAGGGTGCAAAAAAAACACTAGAATTTTTAAAAGAAATTTATCCGCAAGTAAATCATGAAAAGATTGATCAAGTGTTAAAGAACAAAATCATTGGAGTGGATCCTTTCAAAGTAGCTGAAAAAATTTTAAATTTTAATTCAGGAATTTTAAACCAATCGAATGTATAAAAATAAAAGAAATTCTAGTCTAAGTACATAATTTAGACTAGGATTTCTTTTATTGCTTTTATAGGGAAGTTCTCAACTAAACAGGTTTCATCTATTAACGAAATTATTTTTTTCTACTAAGAACATTCTAGTTAACGGACCCCTAAAGATTAATACTATCTGTAATTGACAATTTAAAAAAATTATTATAAACTCAATATAGTTAGCCGGCTAATTACTTTGAAGGAGAGATTATTTTGGTTGAATATGATTTTATTGATAGACCTACTAAAGAGAGAGTGGAAACGCTTAAAAAGATGTTTCCAGAAGCAAATGCCTCCTTTGTTACTTTATTTTTAGATATTCAATGGACCTATAGAGGCATGCAAAAACAATATGATATTTTTTTTGAACGTTACGGGTTAACAGAAACAAAGTTTATTATTCTTATGTTTCTTTACAACGAGCCTAGTCATCAGCTACTACCTTCAATTTTGTCTGAAAAATTAGGGTCTACTCGTGCAACCATTACTAAAGTTACCAATGGGCTGGAAAGAAATAATTGGATAATTAAGAAACCTTCATCGCGTGATAAAAGGTCTGTCATAATTCAGTTAACACATGAGGGAGAAGCGTTACTGGAAAACTTTCTACCCGAAAATTATCGTGCTGTCTCATTAATAATGTCAACATTGGATATATCAGAACAAGAAGAACTTGTACGATTATTAAACAAAATAAAATTAGGAACGAAGAAAATGCAAACTGAAATGGAGCTAAACAGTAATGAAAATAAGTAAAATAGAATTGTTAGAAACCTTTTTAAGTCTTTATATCAGCCATCATACGGTATTAAATTCACTGCAGGAAGAAAGCTCTCCTTATATCGTATTAGATGTTCGAAATGCTCCTTCAGCAATAAAAAAAGATAAAATTTTAGGTTCAATCGAAATCCCAGCTAAAGACTTAGAGAGTCAATTGGACAAATTAGATAAAAATAAAACTTATGTTGTATATGATTGGACAGGTGGAACAATACTAGGGAAAGAAGCTCTTCTTATTCTATTATCTGCCGGTTTTGAAGCGTATGAATTATCGGGAGCACTTGAAGGATGGAAAGGTATGAACCTTCCTATAGAAGAAATTTAATTCATTGTAGAAAAGCTCGCTTACATTTAAGTGAACTTTTTTATCGGTTATTCCAAGTATAAAATAACGGACTTTTGCTTGCTTTTATCAAATAAAAGGACTTTATTGCTTTTTAAACAATAGAGTCCTTTTGATACTCAATACATGCTTCTATATCATTTAATGTATTTCAACTTGGTAAATATCTTTAGTTATTTTTTCTATTTCTACTTGACCGTTTTCTTTAAGTTTATCGTAACGGTTAATTTCATTATTAAAAAGAACTATATCGGGGTCAAATGTATTTTCATCATCTGTTCTCAGTTCATTTTTTTCTACCTCAAACACGTCAGCGTAAAAATCTATTACCTCATAAACATTTATATTTAAATTCATAGCTGATTCTGTAGACATTTATCTCACTCCCTTAACGGCCTGTATTAGTATTCTTCGTACCATAAGTCTAATTCCGTATCATTATCTGCATTTGGAAGAACATATACCAAATAATGCTTTTTTCATAAAAAGCCCCTCTTCTTTTATTTCTCTTAGACCGCTTTCATTTATAGTATACATGTTTATAAGTTATAATAAAAAGAAGAACCAGTATTATATAAGTAAAAAAACTTCTTTCTAATTCTTAAGCACAATTTTTATACCTAAAACAAAAGAGAAGATAGAAAGAACAATATACCTTACTATATTTAAAACCACTTCTAAGATATAGAGGTCAATATCCATTCCATCCTCATCAGGTATTGGATAAGCCATATTAGGTAAACGAACTATTATTAAGATAGCTACTAAAATTAAACTATAGCCTATGATCTTTTTATAATTTCTCGTGAATAATTTCCTTTCAGTTTTTTTATCTATAATTAATTAAACATCTTTAACCCCAAATAATTTCCTACCTTTATTCTCTCAGTTTCCACTACAAAAGTAACGCACCTATTAGTTTACAATTAGCAACCAATGGTTTACATACAATAAAAATTAAATAAAAAGCAATAAGTCTATATTGATCCCCAAATGTTAGACCAAAAATCTAACGTTTGGAGGTCAGTTTTTGTAATTGTTTTGTCTTACTATGGTAGAAAAAAATATTTACTTCCCCCAGCTCTTTGCATATAAAAATCGGTAATACTTTTGTGCGTTTTGATAGGAACTGATCCAAACTATGTGGGAAAAATATAAGCGCTACTTTAATATCGATTTATAAATAAAATAGTTGATTAAATAAAAAACTTTACTATTTTTTTCTGCATTATATAATGAGAAAAAGATTAAAAAACAAATATCGTTATCTATTAAACTATGTAGGAGGAATGTTATGAAGAAAATCCTATTTTATTTAGTATTTATCATTGTGCCAGCTTTATCTATTTATTTTTACAATGTTTACCTAGTGTCAATTGAAGACCTTTTCTCAAAAGATCCACTTGCTATAACTAGCTCTATTCGCATAGTACATATACTTTTCCCTCTAGTTATTGCGATTATTTTGATCTTTCTATCTTTATATTCGTTGCATTTTTCAAAGTCTAAGAGCTTTTATATAGTACTTACCATCTACTTTATAGTCTATTTGGCTCTTTCTATTTTACCTTTATTTTCAAATAGGTTATCTCTACCTACTACAGTAGCATCGGTATATATAATGAACGATCTTCCTTGGTATGCTGGCTACTATGGAGGCACTCTATTGTTTGCTATTTTTTACAATAAAATAAGCAAACAGTCATTAATAAGCTAAAAAATTAGTTTAGAAAGAAGGGGAAATAATGGACTCAGAAAAACCTATTATTGAATTTCCTTTACGTGGAGAGTGGTTTACTGAAGTGAGTCCAGTAGACCACGTTCCTAGTCATGGAACGAATCGTTTTGGTTTGTGCTATGCTTTTGATTTTCTACAAGTAGACTCAGAAAAGCCAACTTACCCTACACATGACAAAAAAAATGCAGACTATTTTTTTAAAGGAATTCCCTTAGAAAGCTACTATTGCTTTGGAAAACCTATCTATGCAACTTTTTCAGGAGAAGTTGTAGCTGTTGAGCATAATATTTTAGAAAGAGAAAAAGCTTCTTGGTTTCATGACCAGACTTTAGCCATTTGCAATTCCCTCTTCTTCAATTCTGAGCGAGATGACTTTGAATCAATTGGAGGAAATTATGTCATTTTAAAGAAGGATGAAAGAATCTACGCAGTATTCTGCCATCTTCAGAAAGATTCTATAACAGTCAAAGGTGGAGAAAACATTCAAAAAGGACAGTTAATAGGAAGAGTTGGACATTCAGGAAATTCCACAGAACCTCATTTACACTTTCATTTAATGGACTCTGCTAATATTGAAATTGCGAAGGGTATTCCCTTCATATTTGAACAATATGAACTATATAATGGTTCAGTCTGGGAAACGAGAACCAATGAAATTCCTGCTACAAAAGATTTAATACGTTTCAAGAAAGAATAGTTATTTAATATTATGTTTTAGAAACTATCATAAGTAGAAGGTTTGATTTTAATAATTTCAAGATCTGTTTTCTTAATCAATTTCATGAAATACGTTCCATTCTTCACGCAAGACTCCGTATTTGATAGAATCCCAATATTGATCTTGCCAATAATGCATCCTTTGGTTTACATCTAGCAACCAGTAGTTTACATTTATCAAAATAAAAAAGATTTCTACTATATTTAAGTAAAACAATTTTTTAGAGGAGAATGGCATATGAATAGAAGAAAAAAAGAATTAAAAAAGAAAGATAGTCCTATCATTAATTTAGTTGAAGGGACAAGAAGACTTACACTTGGAATCCCTTCTGACAAAAACGATACCACAAGTTGGAAAAGTACTCTTTTATTAATAGTAGTATTAATTTCGGCTTTTTTTATCTACTCACTGTTTGAAAAATAATGCTCTATTTCTAATCATTTACTTTTGTTTAGTGCCATTAATTTGAATTTTTTTACATATCTTAAGTATACAAAAAACTAAAGCTTCCATATCAGGCTACTAAAATAGTGGAATCATTGACATTACGCAATGTTTTGTCTTTATTTAAAAGTAGTTAATTTTTCTGCATCTAAGTAAACAGAATCATATCCTGTTTCCATTGCTTTCCCAATAGATAAAATCATTACTGGAATATAACGATTTTTGTCTAAGCTAAACGCTTCTGCTAGTTGGTCAGCTTCAAATCCATGACTACGTGCGACAAGCATCAATTGCATAGCGGCTAAACCAGAGTCAATTTTCACTACATCATTCATTTCTGAATTGGAAAGATTCCTGTAGTAAGGAATAATTGTCTCTAATTGTTGATTTCTGACTTCAGGTGGCATTTTTCCTTTTCTTCACTGCTTTCGACAATGACAAAACGCCAAAGTTGCATATTGACTGAAGAAGGCGCTGTTGTTGCTTCTTGAATCATTTCTAACATTTCTTCGTGGGAAATTTTAACGTTTTCATCGTATATACGAATTGATCTTCTTCCAATGATTATATCTGAAAAATCATTATTCATTTATTTAGTTAACTTGTTTAATAAATGCAATAATTGGTCAGCTTCTTCATTATTCAGTGTAATTTCCAAATTATTTTCCAGAGAATTATGTTCCTTTTCACAATTTTCTAAATCTTGTTTTACATTTTCCGTTAGCTGAACAAAAACCTCTCTATTATTTTCTTGGTTACGTTCCCTCATAACATTATTTTTTTCTTCCAATATTTTTAATTCTACATGTATCTGAGATCGAGAGCATTTCCCATTTTCTTTGAGAAACATCATCAACTCGTATCTGGTTAAGCTATAGCCGGTTTCTTTCTCAAAAAGTGAAGTAGTCTCTTGGTTAGGTAATTTGATTTGATAAAACAACTCACTTATTTTTTTCAAGTTCATTACTATTCTCCTTTCTCCAATTACTGTGCATTGGATATTGCTATAAAAAACGACCCCTAAAATATTTAGATTTTACTCTAACTTTTGGGGGTCATTACGATATAGAGTTCTTTTTTTGTAACACTTCATATACTAAAATAGATTCACTTTTTTAATTTCTGCTTAGCTAGGGTATTTTATTGTTCCAATACAGATTTAAGATTATTCCCAAACTCCATCCAACTGTATTTAGCTCCTTCAATTGCGCCTTCATAAGCTTTCGTTTCTTCACTGAAGCCAGTTTGTTCAAAATGTAGATTCGTTCCTTCAGCATCCTCTTTTAATGTCCAAGTAATCGTTGTCGTTTCTCCGGCACTTGCCCAAGTATAAGCTAAGGTATTTGGCTCACTTATATCAAGAACTTCACCATTAACAATACCGTCCCAATACTCATTCGGTTCTGAGCGAAATTGAAATTCATAACCTACAACTGGTTTAAAGTCATTCTTCCAAATCCATTTTTCGAGGATTTCTGAAACCGTTAAAGCCTTCCAAACTTCCTTAATGGAACTATCCAATTGAAAATCTAATACTACATCTGCTGTCATATATATCCCTCCAATACTTGATTTAATTGATTTATTCTTCATTACCACAATTCCTAATACAACGGTGCCATGTATCCTTTTCACTTTTATAATGCGATACCTTTACGCGTCTTGTCAAATAAAAAAATTGTTAAATAAATATACTCCTACAGAAAATTTGATTACTGTGCTTTCTAAACATAATGTTCAGTTTGTATCATATTGTTTAGAAGAAAAAGAACATCAGAACCTGAATGTATGGATAACAGCCTATTTCAATCATTTTCCTATATAATCTAAATATACACACTAATAGGAGGTTTTTTTATGTTAACAATGGCTTATATTGGTAACGGAAAAAGTACGAATCGCTATCATTTACCTTTTTCATTAAAAACAGAGAACGTTAAAGTGAAGACAATCTATTCTCGTCATGAAAATAGTTCATGGGATAAGGTTCCTGGAGTCCACTATACAACAAATTTAGAAGATATTTGGAATGATCCAGAAATTCAATTGGTTGCAATCTGCCTTCCAAGTTCATTACATTTTGAATTTGCAAAATTAGCATTGGAAAAAGGAAAAAACGTGCTCGTTGAAAAACAATTTACTGAAACTGCTAAAGAAGCAAGAGAACTATTTGAGCTAGCAAAATCAAAAAAATTACTTGTTCAATGTTATCAAAACAGACGTTACGATTCAGACTTTCTAACTGCTCAAAAAGTGATTGAAAGTGGAATAATAGGTGAATTACTAGAAGTTGAAATGCACTATGATTATTTCAGACCAGAAGTTCCAGAAAATTCTACAGAATTTTCAGCTACTTCAAGCTATCTATATGGACATGGATGCCATACCATTGATCAAGTTCTTTCTTATTTTGGCGACCCAGATTCCATTCATTATGACGTAAGACAATTATTGGGCCCTGATCGAATGAATGATTATTTTGACTTAGACTTTTACTATTCAAAAATAAAGGTTTCGGTTAAATCGAGTTATTTCAGAATAAAACAACGACCAAGTTTTGTTCTATATGGAAAAAAAGGCATGTTTATCAAACAAGAGAAAGATAGACAGGAAGAACACCTAAAATTATTCTATATGCCTACTAATCCTGATTTTGGTATAGATACTCCAGATCATTATGGCACTGTGACCTATATTGATGCTGATGGCCTTTATCACGAAGAAAAAGTCATCTCAGAAATTGGGGATTATAGTCATGTTTATGATGGTTTGTATGAATCAATTATCAATGGAAAAGATAAACTAGTAAAAGATGAAGAAACGATCCGTCAACTGGAAATACTCGAAGAAGGTATCCAAAAAATCAACTACTAACTTTTCTATTCATTTTAAAAATAATTACTCAACTTAGAAAGAAGGTTTATCATGAAACTCGCGATTATAGGTGCAGGAATGATAGTGAACGATTTTTTAACGATGGTTGGCGATGTTCCTGGGATTCAGTTAGAAGCAATTGTGGGGACTGAAAGAAGTATGGATAAAATGAAGATTTTAAAAGATAAATACGAAATCCATCAAGTCTTAACTAACTATGAAGATTGCTTAAAAAACAAAAGCATAGACACTGTTTATATTGCATTACCTAACCATTTGCATTTTTCTTTTGCTAAACAAGCTATCCTCAATAAAAAAAATGTGATTTGTGAAAAACCATTTACGTTAAATTTATCCGAAATGAAAGAGCTAAGAGAACTAGCTCTAACAAACAAAGTAATGTTGTTAGAAGCTATAACCAATCAATATTTAACCAATTATAGAAAAATAAAAGAAGCAATAAAGAACATTGGAACGATTAAAATAATTGAATGTAATTATTCACAATATTCTTCAAGGTATGATGCATTCCAAAAAGGAGAAGTTTTGCCTGCTTTCAACCCTAAAATGGGTGGTGGAGCTCTAATGGATATTAATATCTACAATATCCATTTTGTAATGGGGATTTTAGGCGAACCCAAAGAAGTAAGCTATCTAGCAAATGTTGAAAAAGAAATTGACACTTCTGGCATCCTTAGTCTTGATTATGGGGATAAAAAAGTAGTCTGTATAGGTGCTAAAGATTCTACAGCTCCTATACGAACTATTATTCAAGGAAATAAAGGATCTATCATTATTGAGGGACCAACAAGTATTATCGACAGATTTACTATAATGGATAACCAAAATAAGAGTGAAATTGTTGATTTTAAAGTTCATCCGCATCGGATGTATGAAGAATTTACAGAATTTGAAAGAATCATCAGAGAATCTGATTTTGAAACTATGACACAACACTTGGACCATAGTGAAATGGTTATGGCTGTTGTAGATAAAGGTTTAGAATCTGCTGGTATAACATTAGGTTGATTTTTATATCTCTTCAGACAAAATTCCATTTTCAATCAGCGATTGTTTTTTCTTCAAATTTTCTAAATTGTCTCTGTATTCTTTTGCATATAAAATGGAATACAGAGTGTTCAATATGTATTCAAACGCAACTTGTGATGCAAAGGTTCCAATCTTTACAAAATCATATTCTTCTTGAACTACTACTATCGTTTTAGTAGCTAACTTAATCAAATCAGAGTTTGAATTTCCTGTTATCAAAATTGTTGGAATCTTTTCATTAGAAAAATGTTGCAGAATACGATTATTATGCGGACTAATTCCTCCGTAAGATAAAAATAAAGCACAATCATTTGGGGTAAGATTAGATGCATTCCATGCTACATCTGCATATTCTTCAGAAATAATAGCGAATTTGTTAATTTTTATTAATTTACTTTGAAAACTTCTCGCTCTTACTTGTGAATCACCACGAGAAAACAGAAAAATGCGCTCAGAGTTGTAAAGCATTTCTGCCACCGATTGTAGCAATTCTTCATCTAATTGAGCTAACGTCTTTTTTACCGTATCAATAGTCAGATCCGCCATATTCTTAGCTATATCCATGGTTAAATCTTCTTGTTTAAACGGAAAGTTTGCATCTACTTCTCCCGGCAAATGTAATTCACTATAAACGACACTCGAAATCGCCAGCTTAAAACTTCTAAATCCATCATATCCAATTTTTTTGCAAAGACGGATAATCGTTGAATGAGAGGTATAGGTTAATTTTGCTAAATCTTCAATATAGATAGTAGGAATCTTAGTAATGTTTTGAATAATATAATCGGCAATTCTTATTTCTGTGTTTGTAAAGTTATGTTGATCTTTTAATTTATTCACTATTTGCAACATTTTTAACAACTCCTTTATAAAATAATTCTATCCTATCCAGCTATAATTTACTATACAGCGGCTATTGCAAGCTTTTCTATTTTAGTACTTAATTGAGAAAATAAACTGGTACAAACATTAATAAAACCTATAATTTCCTTTATCTTTCAGTAAAAACACTTATACTATTAGGTATAGATTTAGATATAAAGAAAAGAGGGAATTAGTTGATTACATTAAAATCACAACGCGAAATCGATGCAATGGATGAATCTGGAACAATCTTAGCAAATATGCATATTGCTTTACGCGATTTTATTAAACCTGGCATAACGAGTTGGGATATTGAAGAATTTGCTCATAAATTCATCTTAGATAATGGCGCAATACCCGAACAAATTGGATTTGAAGACTACAAATATGCAACATGTATCAGTATAAACGATGAAATTTGTCATGGTTTCCCAAGAAAAGAACTTCTTAAAAATGGAGATTTGATCAAAGTTGATACGGTTATTAATTTGAAGGGTGCTTTATCAGATTCTTGCTGGAGTTATGTGGTTGGGGAATCCACTCTTGAAAAAGATCATTTAATGGATGTTACTCTAAAAGCTATGTACAAAGGTATTGAACAAGCACAAGTAGGAAACCGTATAGGAGATATCGGCCACGCTATTCAAACTTACGTTGAAAGTGAAAAATTATCAATTGTTAGAGACTTCTTAGGACATGGCATTGGGCCAACCTTACATGAATCTCCCGATGTACCTTCCTATGGACAGGCAGGCAAAGGCTTACGCTTGAAAGAAGGCATGGTCATTACTATTGAACCCATGGTAAATACTGGAACATGGAAGTCAATAATGGATGATAACGGTTGGACTGCTCGAACAAAAGATGGGGGTCTAAGTTGCCAATTTGAACACACCTTAGCGATTACGAAAGATGGCCCACGTCTTTTAACTTCTCAAAACGATCAATAAAGGATCGTTTCAATCCAAATCAAATTGTAGCCAATGGAAATAAGTCTTCTAACACATTTAATTCTAGTGTCAGAAGACTTATTTTTTTACCAATCTTCCTTGTAAAATTAAAAGTATCTCCAATATAAGAAACTTAAAAAAACGCTAAAAAATTTAATACCGTTTGAATCATAAGCTTTATAGGCATTTCTGAGCTTCCAACTAATCAAGTTAGATATTTGATATACTAAGCTGCTATCCATGTAATCCAGCCTATTAAAACACCTAAAACAGGTAGGAGTTGTATGCATAACGAAAGTATTGCCAATCTTTTTACCCACATACCGTAATGGTTCTTTGTAGCATTCTTCAATAGATAGATTGAAAACCCTATTCCTATAACTGGAACTATATAAGACAACAAGATAAAAATAATTAGTTTTACTGAATCTTCCTCAATGGTTTTTGCAGTTTTATCCAACATATCATTCTCCTCTTTTCAGTATTTTTTTAGATAAAAGATAACGTTAACAATACTATAACTTAATCAAAAGTATTTGGATATAAAATTTGTACATAAGCACTTTATCGTAGTCGAAATTTACTTTATAATAAATCCAAACTCTTCATCGTAGATTTAATTTTCAAGAATCTGTTATAAGGTAGGAGAAAAATGTGACTACTTATGAAAAACAATTAATAGAAATGATTGAACACTATAGTTACCTCTTATCCGTTCTAAAAGCGGTTGAAAAACTAAATTTAACTGATGGCTGGGTATGTGCAGGACTTATACGGAATAAAGTTTGGGATAAGTTACATAACACTACAACTCCTATAAATGATATTGACGTTATTTATTTTGATACTTCAGATATATCATGGGAAATAGAAAAAGAACTAGAAAAAAATTAAGTTATTTGCTTCCCAATCAGCCTTGGACCGTAAAAAACCAAGCTCGTATGCATTCGAAAAGTGGATTTGACCCTTTTACTTCATCCTACGACAGTGTTGCTCATTTCCCAGAAACTCCAACTGCAATAGCTGTAAGATTTTATCATAAAAAACTTGAGATCATGGCTCCCTATGGACTAAACGATTTATTTGAATTGAAGGTAGAACCCCCACCCTTTTACCAACAAGGTAGCAAATTTCATTCAATCTATATTGATCGTATTCAAACTAAAAAATGGAAAGATCGCTGGGAAAATTTATCGATCGAACTTTAAATTTGAAAAGAGGGTTATTATGTCTAAGCAACTCATTCTTGCATGTATGATTCTTTTTATTTTGATTAAATTAATCACTCTGGTTTACGTTTCACGTGGTAAATACTTCTCAAGACTTGTAACCTACTGGACTATCTTCCCTACTGATTTAGATAACATTGACCATCTCTCGAAGGAACAACAAGTTAAATTCAACTTTCTAATTTATTTAAGCGGGAATCTAGATATATTGATTTATTTAGTCATTATAGGACTTATATTCTAGAGAAAAACAGATGACTTAATTCTTTTATTATTGCTTACTCATTTGAGTTCTTATTTATTTAGCATACCTTTAAATAAAATTTTGGAAGATCACCCCTTAGGAAATATAACTAAAGGGGACGATAACTAATGTTTACTATTACAAAAATAATGCTTGGCTCTGCACTACCTTTGTTCATTTTTTTATGTATAGGGTTTTTAAACATTGGAAGATAGAAAAAAGTACCTACGATAGAAAATCATTTATCCGTTCGACCTTAGGTATAAGCTATTTGTCGCTCGGTTTAATTATTTTTTTTACAGGGCTTTTTGATTCACCCTTTGGTAGAGGCATTTTTGATTTCTTTTGGTTATCCGCAATTATTATTGGAGTCTGCTTTTGTATAAAAGAGTTTCACAGAAGCCCTGTTCATTCATTAATCTTTCTACTCTTGTCTTATATCTATTTATTGTTCGTACCGTATATCTTTATGTTTTCGTTTATGTAAATTAGAATTATATTTATACTTAAAATTTTCTAAGTGTTAACGTATTTTGAACTATAGTTAATACAGCCTTGTTTATTCATTGAACTATAATTCTATCAATTCTTTAGGTATATTAAAATCTTTATAACTAATAGTTTCGCTATTAGGAAGATTTCGAAGTCTTTTATTGAATAACCATGTCAATCCTACTACTAGAAAACCCATAGCTGCCCAGGAAAGAACTAAACTACTTTCAAAATACCTTACGAGTAATCCTCCAACCAAGGAACCTATAGGCATCGTAATTGCACCAAAACTAGACATAACAGAATTGGTTCTTCCAATAATGGTTAACGGGACAACCGATTGCATTACGGACCCTAGAATAATATTTGCGGAACCGATTGGTATAAAGCATAAAGTAAATAATGAGAGAAAGATGTAAAAACCCATATAAGGAGCAATACCCCATAAAATAAACGCTACAATAAAGGATGAAGATATAAATAGTCCAATGGGAACTTTAGTTAACTTAGTACTAATCAAAGACCCTAAAACCATTCCAATTGAAATAGCGGTTAGTATATATCCGTATTTCTCTTCTCCGCCAAGTGAATTTGCGTAAATAGGCAATATAGCGTACATGAGACCTAAACAAAAATTAACAAAAACATTTGCTATTAGAAAAACCCATATCATAGAATTGAAAACGACTTTCAATCCCAATTTCATTTCTAGGACATAATTTTTTAAGTTTAATTTCTCCACTTTGACAGTCTCTATGGGAGATTTTTTTAATTTTATTAGAGAAAATAAAAGGGCTGCTAGAGTAAATATTATTGAATCTACTAGATACAAGGTGACTATTCCTAAGATAGCTAATAGTATGCCAGACACTGCATTCAAAACTATATCTGCTGTTTGATTTGCTATCGCCAACAAAGAATTTCCTTGAAGAAGTTTGTTTTTAGGTATCATAGCAGGTAGAGCTTTTAGTTGAACCGGATAGCCTAATTCTGCAACTATTGCTGCTATAAAAACGATAGGCAACAAATTATAAATGGTTAATGCGTCCATGTAATAGAGAATGGGGATCAAAAGAATCAATGCAGCTTGAATCAACTGAGTCAATATCAGCACAGGCTTGATATTCCAGCGATCTACTAACGGACCCCATAAAAATTGTAATCCCTTAGGTATCAAAATAACAGCACTTGTTAAGCCCACATAAAAAGGGTCATTCGTTATTTCCGCTGCTAACCAAGTGGTTGTTATGTAATAGATACTATCACCCGCATTAGTCGTTAAACGTCCCATTAAAAGGGACAGGAAATTTTTATCTGCTAACAACTTCATCTTTTACCCCTCCCATCATTTATAAACCTATTCAAAAACTTTGTTTTCGATTTCTATGGCAGTGGTATTAATGTAAAAAATATGTTCATCATTATCACTTTCCATTTGGTCTAGTTCATTTATTAATTGGTTGTACTTTTCCTTCCATAAACTAAATTGTTTTTTTGAACAGTTGATTTGTATAGTATGAGACATAGTCATCTCATCTGATATTAAATGTCTGTTTTTAGAAACAGTTTCTTTAACATTTTCAAGTTGTTGCATAATAATTGAATTATAAACGTCTTCTGCATTTTCTTTTGACAGTGGCAATAAATCTTTATCTATTCTAAAGCCATTATGTGTAGCCCTATAATATTTATATACATTTCCCTTTACTTCTTCTTTTCTTACAATAGCGATCATTTTTTGTTTTTCTAGTTCTTTAAGATGATAAAAAACTTTTGCTTTTTCTAATCCAATTTCTTTACCAATTTCTGTAACTGTCATTTCCTTCTCGATTAGCATAGTGACTATTTTTACTCTTAAAGGATCAGAAATAGTTTTAAGTTGAGTGTAATTTTTTATTATGTATCTTTCTAACATAATATGCCTCTTTTCTTTTAGGGTTAAATAATATTAACCGTTTAAAAAATATTAACACTCATATGGAATTTTGTCTATATTTTTTATAGCTATTTATTAATTTAGTTAGTTTGATTATTTTAGGAAAACAGATAAATTCAAAAACAAGATTGACAAATTGTCTTTACTTCATCTATACTGATAACAATCTCATAATAACTTACGATGAAAGAGCATAGTAGCATCTGGTCCCTGTTTAATAGAAAGCCTATGGATGATGTAAATAGGCACAAACCAACTTTGTGAAGTACACTCTGGAGTAACTTGATTAACCTCAAGCGTATTACTACGTTACAGTAAATGAGTGGCAGGCTTGTTTTGCTTTAAAAACAAACTGCAATTTGGGTGGTAACACGGAAAATTTCGTCCCGATAAAAAAGAGATAAATCTTTTTTATCGGGCTTTTTTTATGCACAAAATACATATATAAGGAGCGGAAAAAAATGAATATTATTGATGAATTAGAATGGCGCGATGCCATTAATCAACAAACGGATGAAACAGGTTTAAAAAAATTGATTGACCAAAAAGAAGTAGGTCTATACTGTGGAGTTGATCCAACTGGAGATAGTATGCATATTGGCCATTTGATTCCTTTTATGATTTTAAAAAGATTTCAGCTAGCTGGTCATCGTCCAGTCATCGTTATTGGTGGAGCGACTGGTTCAATTGGTGACCCAAGTGGGA